>CAVLCU010000084.1:0-887 GCA_963661545.1 Lachnospiraceae bacterium
GTATCCGCAAGTAGGACGATAGTCCGGATTGCGGATACTGGCGGCGACTGCGAGAGCACGAAGTGCAAAGCAGTCGGCTTTCCTTACGTGGAGAGAGGGAACGGCGTGCTTTCCTGCCCGCAGTGCGGAACAGCAACAGCGAAAATCTGGAGGATGTTGGAGGAATTTTATGAAGAGGTTTACCGCAAGATATGTAAAAGATTATTTTTTACAGTCGCGAGTGAAGAAGATTCTATTCTGGGTCGTGGGAGTAGCAGCTTCTCTTGTCCTTTCTTTCGCCTTTTCTTATTATTTCTGTCAAAATATCGTCATCCAGGAAAATTCCATGTCCCCCACACTCACGGCAGGAGATACTGCCCTGATCAATAAAGCAGCCTATAAGTTCGCTTCTCCCAAAAGAGGGGATATTATTGTATTCCGCTCCGGTGAGGGGGACAAGGGAAGTCTTCACGTGAAGCGGGTGGTGGGTCTGCCTGGGGAGACCATACAGATTCGCAACGGTCAGATCCTGATCGATGGGGAGACCTATGTGGAGAAGAAGGACTTTCCCTCCATCACCAATCCGGGTCTGGCGGAGGAGGGGATTGCCCTGGGAAGCTTAGAATATTTCGTCCTGGGAGATAATCGAAACAGCAGTGAGGACAGCCGCCATGTGGATATCGGCACGGTGGAAAAGAAGAATATTGTGGGAAAACTGTGGATGGTGACATCCCCTCTGGATAAATTTGGCTTGTTAAAGTCCTGAGCTTTTCCGGGAGAGGATGAGGCAGGGACTGCTGCAGGGATTGGTTGGGAAAGGAAGAAATAAAGTATGGAGATACAGTGGTATCCGGGGCATATGACGAAAGCCAGGCGTCAGATGCAGGAGGATATGAAGCTGATAGATT
>CAVLCU010000084.1:897-11237 GCA_963661545.1 Lachnospiraceae bacterium
GTCATTGAGCTGGTGGATGCGCGAGCTCCCCAGGCCAGTCGCAATCCGGATATTGATGAGCTGAGCAGACAGAAGGCTCGGCTTATTTTGCTGAATAAATCCGATATGGCGGAGGAAGCTGCCAATAGGCAATGGATGGAATATTTTCAGGGGATGGGCTGCCATACCCTTTTGGTAGATTCCCGGAACAAGGGCAGCTTGAAGGCCTTGCAGCCTTTGGTGGCGGAGGCCTGCAAGGAAAAACTGGAGAGGGATGCCAGAAGGGGGATTCGGAATCGGCCGGTGCGAGCCATGGTGGTGGGGATTCCTAATGTGGGCAAATCCACCTTTATCAACTCCTATGCCGGGCGAGCCTGCGCCAAGACCGGCAATCGGCCCGGTGTGACCAAGGGAAAGCAGTGGATCCGCCTGGGTAAGGGGCTGGAGCTGCTGGATACTCCGGGCATTCTCTGGCCTAAGTTTGAAGACCCCAGGGCGGGGGAGTATCTGGCTATGATTGGCTCCATCAAGGATGATGTGGTCAATACAGAGGAACTGGCTCTGAAGCTTATTTCCTACCTGCTGGCTGCCTATCCCGGAAGCCTGAAAGACCGCTATGGGGCGGAGGAGGCTAGTTCCCCTCTGGAGCTTTTGGAGCAGATTGCCCAGAGACGAAAATGCATTCTTCGAGGCAATGAATTGTCTCTGGAGAAAGCGGCAGGTATCCTGCTGGATGATTTCCGCAGCGGGAAGCTGGGTCGCATTACTCTGGAGAAGGCGGCCGCCGGGGAGGCTTGACAGATGAAGGCAATCAAGGAGATACGAGAAGAGCTGGAAGCCCTGTCCGGGGAGCAATTCATTCAGGCCATGGAGGCCTACGCCGGGGATTCCAGGAAGGGAGTGCAAAGTCTGCTGGTTCGGCTGGGCAAACGAGAGGAGGCCCTGGGTCGGGAAAGAGACAGGGTGGAAGCAATGTGCACCTTTGAGAAGCAATATGCAGCATATTCTGCTATTTGCGGCATTGATGAGGCGGGCAGAGGACCCCTGGCCGGTCCGGTGGTGGCAGCCGCTGTTATTTTGCCCAGGGATTGCCGGATCCTCTATATTAACGATTCCAAGCAAGTCAGCGCCAAAAAGCGGGAAGAACTCTATGGGGAGATTCAGGATCAGGCTCTGGCTGTAGGGGTGGGGCGGATAGAGCCTGCCCGGATTGACCAAATCAATATTTTGCAAGCCACCTATGAGGCTATGTGTCAGGCGATCGACCAGTTAAAGATACAGCCGGATCTCCTGCTGAATGATGCGGTAACCATCCCTGGAATTGCCATTCCCCAGGTGCCTATCATCAAGGGAGATGCCAAAAGTCAGTCCATCGCAGCCGCCAGCATTGTGGCCAAGGTAACCCGGGATCGATGGATGGAGGAATACCATCTGCAGATGCCCCAATATGACTTTGGGAACAACAAAGGATATGGGACAGCGGCTCATATAGAGGCCCTGAAAAAATACGGACCCAGTCCGATCCACCGAAGAAGCTTTCTTGGGGGGCTGTCCTTGGCAGGTGGCGGCGCTGGGTAAGGCGAAGTGAGGGCAATCGGATGAACAAGCGAGCAATCGGGGCTGCTTATGAGGAAAGGGCAGCGCAATGGCTGGCAGAGGAGGGATATGAGATCCTCTGCCGCAACTTTCACAGCAGTTATGGAGAGATTGACCTGATCGCCAGGCAGGGGACCTGTCTGGTTTTCGTAGAAGTGAAATATCGGAAGAACAGGGGGATGGGCCGGCCGGAGGAGGCAGTTTCCAGAGAAAAGCAGGTTCGCATCTGCCGGACAGCGGATTATTACCGGGTGAAGAACCGGATCAGCGAGGCAGTTCCCTGCCGCTTTGATGTGCTTGCCATAGAAGAGGAGTCCCTTCGCCATTATGTGGATGCCTTTTCCTACACCACAGCCCCTGTCAGAGGAAGAAATCATGGACATTCGTATTAGATGGAAGAATCCGGAGAAAAGGCTGGATCTAAAAGAAAAAAAGGGAGTCAGCTGGCTGAGCTTTCCCTCCCTGGAGAGAAGCGGGCTGGTGGTGCAGGGCTTTTCTACCCGGCTGGGCGGGGTTAGCCGGGGAATCTATCGCTCTATGAATCTTAGCTTTACCAGGGGAGACGATCCCCGGGCGGTGGAGGAGAATTATCGCAGGATCAGTGCTGCCATGGGATTTCCCCTGGAGAGCATCGTAACCTCTGACCAGACCCATACTACCAATCTGCGGCTGGTGAAGGCTGGGGACTGCGGAAGCGGTATCCTGCGAGAAAGGGATTTTACCGACGTGGACGGGATGCTGACGGAGGAGAGGGGGGTTACCCTGACTACTTTTTATGCGGATTGCGTCCCCTTATTTTTCCTGGATCCTCTTCGTCCTGCCATTGCCCTGTCCCACTCCGGTTGGCGGGGAACCCTTCACCGTATGGGGCAGGTAACCGTGGATCGGATGAGAAAGGAATTTGGAAGCAAGCCGGAGGAGCTGCTGGCGGCCATAGGCCCCTCCATCTGTCGGGATTGCTATGAAGTAGGGGAGGAGGTGGAGGAGGAATTCGCCCGAAGCTTTCCCTCAGATCTGCATGATGCAATTTTCCGGAAAAACCCGGCGGGTAAATACCAGCTGGATCTCTGGGAGGCTAATCGGCGGATCCTGCTGGAGGCAGGCATCCTCCCCAACCATATCGAGATGCCAGGTATCTGTACCTGCTGCAACCCGGATCTTCTCTTCTCCCACCGTGCCAGTCAGGGAAAGAGAGGGAATCTGGCGGCTTTTCTGATGCTGAAATGAGAAAAGGAACCCCTGGGGGTTCCTTTATTGCTGGTGTTTTTTTAAGAGTCGATTAATCTTTCCGGTGGTATCCCGCACCTTGTTGACGGATACATCATGATTGAGGATATCGATAATGCTGGCCATGTATTTGCTCATTTCTGCCGGTGCATACCAGGGCCTGGCGATCAGCTCAGGGGTTCGATAGATCAGATCCGTGGTAATGACCTTGGCAATATAACCCTTTTCGTAATAGTCGTCGAACTTGTCCAGCCCGTCTGTAAAGAGGCCAAAGGTGGTACATACGAAGACTTCCCGGGCTCCCCGCTCCTTGACCTGGCAGGCTACGTCCAGCATGCTCTCGCCGGAGGAGATCATATCATCGATGATGATGACATTCTTTCCTTCTACAGAATCCCCCAGGAACTCATGGGCAACGATGGGATTCTTGCCATTTATCAGAATGGAATAATCCCGGCGCTTATAGAACATTCCCATATCTACGCCCAGAATATTGGAGAAGTAGACCGCCCTGGACATGGCGCCCTCGTCCGGGCTGATGATCATCAGATGGTCATTGTCCAGCTTCAGGTCGGGCCGGCATTTCAGCAAGGCCTTCAGGAATTGATAGGTGGGGAAAAAGTTGTCAAATCCATGCAGGGGGATGGCATTCATCACCCGGGGGTCGTGGGCATCGAAGGTAAGGATGTTGGAAACCCCCATCTGGCTGAGCTCCTGGAGAGCCATGGCACAGTCCAGGGATTCTCTGGCCGTCCGCTTGTGCTGGCGGCTTTCGTAGAGAAAGGGCATAAATACATTGACCCGGTGAGCCTTTCCCATGGTAGCCGCAATAATCCTCTTTAGGTTTTGATAATGGTCGTCCGGAGACATGTGATTCTCGTGACCGCATACCGTATAGGTCATGCTGTAATTGCAGACATCTACCAAAAGAAAGAGATCCACTCCCCGGACGGATTCCATGAGCTGCCCCTTGGACTCGCCGGTTCCGAACCGGGGGCATTTGCAATCCAGGATAAAGGAATCCGCCGTATATCCAAAGAGATCCTTCTTGGCCGGATTAGCTTCTGCCAGATCCCTGCGGAAGTCTACCAGGTAACGGTCGATGGCCTGTGCGGTTTCTTCGCATCCGGGAAGAGCACAGATCTTTAAGGGTGCCAGGGGAACCGAGTGCACCAAATAGTCTAAATTAGGCATGAGGCCTACCTCTCTCACATCAATATAGTCATAGTTAAGTTATAACATGGATAAAAATCCCTGTCAACGCCTGAGGAAGGGGTCCCTTGGTTTGTGCTTGCTTTTTAAAGGGCAAGTTGTTATGATAGTAAGGATGAAAGGGAGGATGGCATGAAGAAGAACAGGCATATCATTCGGCAGGTTTTGCCCGGCAGTATTGCGGAAGAGCTGCAGATGGAGCCGGGGGATGAGCTGATCCGGGTGAACGGGCAGGAGATAGAAGATATTTTTGATTATCAATATTTGCTTCAGGATACCTATGTGGAAGTACTGGTGCAAAAGCCCGGTGGAGAGGAATGGATCCTGGAGATTGATAAGGAGGAGGGGGAGGATCTGGGGGTCATATTCGAGAATGACCTGATGGATCAATATCGATCCTGCCGCAATCATTGCATTTTCTGCTTTATCGACCAGATGCCCAGGGGAATGCGCAAAACCCTCTATTTCAAGGATGATGATGCCAGACTTTCCTTTTTGCAGGGAAATTATGTCACCCTGACCAATATGAGCGACCATGATATCGATCGGGTGATCCGCTATCATCTGTCGCCTATCAATATTTCCTTTCAGACGACCAATCCCGACCTGCGGTGCAAGATGCTGAGGAATCCCAAAGCCGGGGACTATAGGGCCAAGGTTGACCGCCTCTACCGGGCGGGGCTGGAGATGAATGGTCAGATTGTCCTGTGCAAGGGCCTGAATGATGGGGAGGAATTGGAGAGAAGCCTGAGAGATCTGGCGGAGTATGCCCCGGTTTTGCAAAGTCTGTCCATCGTACCGGTGGGACTGACCCGTTTTCGTCAGGGCCTTTATCCTCTGGAGCCCTTTGATCGGGAGGATGCCAGGCGGGTATTGGAGACGGTGCATCGATGGCAGGAGGGAATGCATGCCCGGCATGGCCTTCATTTTGTCCATGCCTCGGATGAGTGGTATCTGCTGGCAGGATGGGATTTGCCGGGGGCAGACCGCTATGATGGCTATCTGCAGCTGGAGAATGGGGTAGGCATGCTGCGTCTGCTGAAGGAAGAGGTGGCAGAAGAGCTGGCAGAAAGGGAAGGAGATGCGAAGAAACGGCGGATTTCCCTGGCGACAGGCCAGCTGGCTGCTCCCTTTATGAGGGGCTTGCTGGAGGAGATACAGGACAAGTATCCGGGTCTGCAGGCCCGGGTTTTTCCCATAGAGAATCATTTCTTCGGGGAGCAAATCACGGTATCCGGCCTGATTACCGGCCAGGATCTGCTCTCCCAGCTCCAGGGTCAGGAGCTGGGAGACCGCCTGCTGCTGCCCTGCAATATGCTGCGTTCCGGGGAGAATGTTTTCCTGGATGACAGGAAGGTGGAGGAGCTGGAGGAGGCTCTTGGCCTGCCGATACAGATTGTAGATACAGGGGGCAGAGATTTCTGCCAGGCGGTGTTAGAAGAGAATGCCATAATGGCACATAGAAGGAGACAGATGTATGAGCAAACCGATCGTAGCAGTGGTGGGCAGGCCTAATGTGGGCAAGTCTACCTTGTTCAATGCCCTGGCCGGGGAGAATATTTCCATCGTAAAGGATACCCCGGGGGTGACGCGGGATCGTATTTATGCGGATGTAACCTGGCTGAATCATACCTTTACCATGATTGATACCGGAGGTATCGAGCCGGAGAGCAAGGATGTGATCCTCAGTCAGATGCGGGAGCAGGCACTGATTGCCATAGATACAGCGGATGTGATTATTTTTCTGACGGATGTCAGACAGGGTCTGGTGGATGCGGATGCCAAGGTGGCGGATATGCTGCGCAAAAGTGGTCGTCCGGTGGTTCTGGCCGTGAATAAAGTAGACCATTTCGCGAAGCAGAGCATGGATATCTACGAATTTTACAACCTGGGAATCGGAGAACCCATCCCCATCTCTGCTGCAGGCAAGCAAGGTTTGGGAGAATTGCTGGACCAGGTGACGGAGAATTTCCCGGAGATGGGAGAGGCGGATGAGGAGGATCAGATTCCTAAGATTGCCATTGTAGGCAAGCCCAATGTGGGCAAATCCTCCATCATCAACAAGCTGCTGGGTCAGAATCGGGTCATTGTATCCGATGTGGCAGGCACCACCCGGGATGCGGTGGATACCCTGGTCCGCTGGAAGGACAGGGATTATATATTCATTGATACGGCCGGATTAAGGAGAAAGAGCCGGGTGAAGGAGGAATTGGAACGCTATAGCATCATTCGCACGGTATCAGCCGTAGAGCGGGCGGATGTGGTAGTGGTGGTTATCGATGCGGTGGAGGGGATCACGGAACAGGATGCCAAGATTGCCGGAATTGCCCACGACAGGGGCAAGGGAATCCTGGTGGCGGTGAACAAGTGGGATGCCATTGAGAAGAATGACAAGACAGTGAATGAATATTCTGCCCGCATTCGCAATACCCTCTCCTTTATGCCCTATGCGGAGATCCTCTTTATCTCTGCCCAGACTGGCCAGCGTCTGCCCCGGCTCTTTGATACCATCGATATGGTCCTGGAGAATCAGTCCCTTCGCATTGCCACGGGAGTGCTGAACGAGATCCTGACGGAGGCGGTAGCCCTCCAGCAGCCTCCCTCTGATAAGGGTCGGAGATTGAAGATCTATTACATGACCGAGGTGGCCGTCAAGCCGCCTACCTTTGTTATTTTTGTAAATGAGAAGAAATTGATGCATTTTTCCTACCTGAGGTACCTGGAAAACCGCATCCGGGAATCCTTTGGCTTCCGGGGAACCGCCTTAAAATTCATTGTAAGAGAGAGAAGAGAGAAGGAGCAATGACATGGAACGAATCATTTGTCTGCTGCTAGGCTATGCCTTCGGCTTATTCCAGACATCCTACATCTACGGAAGAAGGAGGGGGCTGGATATCCGAACCCAGGGAAGCGGAAATGCAGGAACCACCAATGCCCTGCGTACCCTGGGTTTGAAGGCAGGGCTGATCACCTTTGCCTGTGATGCAGTCAAATGCATTCTGGCTGTGGTGGTTACCTGGCTGATCTTTCACAATACTCGGGCGGATATTCTGAAATTGCTGGAAATCTATACCTCGGCGGGCGTGATTCTGGGTCATAATTATCCCTTTTATCTGCAGTTTCGGGGAGGTAAGGGGATTGCCGCCACGGCAGGCATGATCATTGCCTTCGGGGATTGGCGTCTGATCTTGGTGGGTATATTCAGCTTTTTTGTCCCTTTTTTCCTGACTCATTACGTTTCCCTGGGCTCTTTACTCCTGTCCTTGGAATTTCTGGTGGGAATGATCCTGTGCGGCCAGCTGGGAGACTATGGAATGAGTCAGGCTGCCTTGCATGAGATGTATCTGATCACAGCCCTGCTGACAGCCATGGCCTTCTTCAAGCACAGGGGCAATATCGGGCGTCTGATAGGGGGAGTGGAGAGAAAGACCTATTTGAGTAAAAAACGTGGATCGGATAAATAGGAGGAGTGGAATATGGCAAAAATAGGTATCATAGGATCCGGCAGCTGGGGGACTGCCCTGACCTGGCTTCTGTGCAGGCAGGGACATGAGCTGACCCTTTGGTCCTATCTGAAGGAAGAGACGGAGATGTTCTTGCGTCATCACCAAAATACGGATAAGCTTCCAGGGGTTCTATTGCCGGACACGGTGACCTTTACCTGCGATATGGAAGAGGGGGTTCAGGGAAAGGATCTGGTGATCCTGGCGGTTCCTTCCCCGGCTGTACGCAGCACGGCAAAGACTATGAAGCCCTATGTGACAGAGGGGCAGATTGTGGTGGATGTGGCTAAGGGAATTGAAGAGGCTACCCTAATGACCATGACGGACATTATCGAAGAGGAGATTCCCCAGGCAGAGGTGGCTGTCCTGTCCGGACCCAGCCATGCCGAGGAGGTGGGCAAGGGTCTTCCCACTACCATCGTGGCCGGAGCTCACAAGAAAGCAACAGCAGAATACATTCAGAATCTCTGCATGAGCCCGGTCTTCCGGGTCTATACCAGCTCAGATATGCTGGGAATCGAGATTGGGGCAGCCCTCAAAAATGTCATTGCCCTGGCAGCCGGAATGGCGGACGGCCTGGGTTACGGAGACAATACCAAGGCGGCCTTGATTACCCGGGGCATTGCAGAGATTTCCAGATTGGGAACCGCTATGGGAGCCCATCCACATACCTTCTTTGGCTTGTCCGGAATCGGGGATCTGGTGGTAACCTGTGCCAGTGTCCACAGCAGAAACCGGAAGGCCGGTTACCTCATGGGCAAGGGATATAGCATGCAGGAGGCTATGGATGAGGTGCATATGGTGGTGGAAGGAGTCTATTCTGCCAGGGCTGGCCTGAAGCTTTCGGAAAAATATCAGGTGGAGATGCCCATTGTCAAAGCGATCAACCAGATTTTGTTTGAAAATAAAGCCCCCAAGGATGCGGTCAATGAACTGATGCAGAGGGTGAAGAAGGACGAACTGGAGAATTGGTAGAAGACAAATGCCGGACTGGTTAAAGTCCGGCATTTTTTGCTTGCGGGGGGATAGCATAAGGCTTTTTCAGGAAACACCGATAGTAATAGAAGCCTACCAGGCTGGTCAGTACCTCAGTTGTGGGGAAGGCCAGCCAGAACCTGGATAAGCCAAACCGGGAGAAGAGAAAACCCAGGGGCACATAGAGAACGAGAGTGCGCAAAAGGGTCAGACTGGAACTTCTGATTCCAAAACCCGTGGCCTGAAAGAAGACGGGAAAGATCTGAGCGCTGACCATGGGGACGAAGCAGGTGCCAACGAGGGGAAAAGCCAGACGGCCGATTTCAATGACTTGGGGATCCCCGGAGAATACCCTCAACATGGGAACAGGGAAGAGGGCAAAGCACAGGGTACCCACTGCCATCAGGAGGGCACCGAATAGCAGGGAGATTTTCAAGGTCTGCCTGCATCTCTCGATATTCTGAGAGGCATAATTGAAGCTGACTATGGGTACGATGCAGGTCTGCATAGCCCCCAGGGGGATGAAGAAAAAGGTCTGCCATTTGTAGTAAATACCCAGCACAGTTACTGCCTGATCAGAAAAAGCGGCCAGGATCAGGTTGAGGCCAAAGATATAGAAGGTGTAGGTGGACTGCATCAGAATATTGGGGAAGCCAAAGAGAAAGATCTGCCGGATATAGGCGGGATACTTCTCGAGACCGGGGGACCTTCGAAAGCCCTTTTTCATCACGAACAGGGCGGCGACCATCTGACCGCCTACGGTAGCGATAGCAGCGCCTCGAATTCCCAACCGGGGAAGGCCCCAAAGTCCGAATATCAGCAGAGGATCCAGGATGATGTTGGTCAGGGCGCCGGCAATCTGAGCCACCATGGGGGTCTTCATATCTCCCTCGGCCTGCAAAACCTTGGTCCAGCTGCTCTCCAGGAAGAGACCAAAGCTAAAGACACAGACAATTCTCCCGTAGGCAATCACCTCTTGGATGACCAGGGAGGAGTTGGTGGACATGGCGGCATAGGCAGGCATACAAAGGAAAAAAATCAGGGCAAAGGCTGCCCAGAGAACCACTGCCAGGGGTGTTCCGATCCCGGCATATTCTTCCGCAATCTCCTGCTTGCCCCGGCCCAGTTTGGCGGCCATGATCGTATTGATGCCGACTCCGGTTCCCACCGCCAGAGCAATCATCAGCAGCTGTACCGGGTAAATGATGGAAAGGGCGGTGAGACCCTCCGCAGAATAGCGGCTGACAAAGAGGCTGTCTACAATATTATAGAGAGCCTGAATCAGCTGGGCCAGCATGACCGGAGGAGCGGTTCGCAGCAGAATTTTCCCAATCTTTTCCTTGCCGAATAGTTGCATAGTGTCCATTTCTCTGAAATCTCCTTTGAGAAGCGCAGGCTTCTTTTCTTGTCTGCCAAGGCGGATTATAGCCCCGGTTTTATCCTGTGTCAAGGGTAAACGTCCATGGCGGCTGACGCCGCCTCCACCACAAATGAAAGACGGAAAACAGCTTCTGAAATCCCTTTCGAAAAGCAATTCTGACCAGCTGATAATAAAGTCCGGTATTCGAAAAAAAACATGAATTGTGCACAGAAGTTTTGTGCCTTCTATTGATTTCATTGGTTAAATGGTTTATAATATTTTTGATTGACAAAAGTCTGTCAACTTGAAGACCCCTGGGTCTGGAAAAGGAGTATAGATATGCATTTGTTGAAGGATGAGAATGGGAATCCCATTCCTCATGGCGGACAAGAGCATGACCATGAGCATGGACATTGCCATGGACATGGCCATGAGCAGGGACATTGCCACGACCACGACCATGGGCACTGTCACAGTCAGGAAGAGGG
>CAVLCU010000085.1:0-11220 GCA_963661545.1 Lachnospiraceae bacterium
CGCAAGTAGGACGATAGTCCGGATTGCGGATACGGGCGGCGACTGCGGGAGCGCGCAGCGCGGAGCAGTCGGCTTTCATAGGTGGTGGAGGCGGCGTCAGCCGCCATGGACGTTTACATAGAAAGCCCTTGATGAAAGGAGGCATTATCATGGGCAAAAAAAGGACACTAGGAATTCGGCGGTTAGGGATCCTTGCGCTGGCGGTGCTGTGTTTTCTGATTTCCGGCATCGCGGCGAGCCTGGTCTACGCAGACGCGGAAGAGGATACCCTGGGGCTGCTGGCAGGAAAAACGGCAGGGGTTATGACCGGGACACCCCAGGATGGTATCATCCTGGCCAAGGTTCCGGATGCCAACATCCAGTATTTCAACAGCATCACGGATGTAGCCCTGGCTCTGCAAAAGAAGAAGGTGGACTTTGCCGCCCTTCCCACGGTGAATTATTACACTTTGGTGCAGCAATACCAGGGATTTGGCTATCTGGATGCGGCCTTTGCGGTCTATGACGTGGGCACGGTCTTCGCCAAAACGGCTAAGGGAGATGCCCTGCGGGAGGAGCTGAATGAATACATTCTCAAGCTCAAGGACAGCGGCCAGCTGGAGGAGAAGCAGGAATATTGGCTCTATCCCCATGACTGGGATCAGGTAGATATTCCAACGACCGGAGAAAAGGGCAAGCTGACCTTCGCTACCACAAGCACCCTTAAGCCCTTTTCCTTTAAGCTCAACGATGCCCATGTGGGATATGAGGTTGATATCATTGCGGGTTTTTGCAGGGATTACGGTTATGGGCTGAAGATTGAGGATGTAGATTTCGCGGGAATCCTAAGTGGGATTACCTCCGGGCGATACGATCTGGCTGCCGGACAGATCTCCTGGACCGAGGAAAGGGCTCAGAGCGTCAACTTTTCCGAATTTTACTATACCCAGAAATTCGTTCCCATTGTCAATGCGGCAGACTTTGCTGACTCCCCTGCCCTGGTGACCGCCGATACCCAGACGGATGCGACAGGAGGGGATTCCTCGGATGCCTCCCCTTCCTCCTCCGGCGGGGAATCCGACGCTTCCCTTTGGAATAGCATCCGCCGCACCCTGCTGGAAGAGGATCGCTGGATGGCTCTTTTGCAGGGTCTCCTGGTGACCCTAGGCATCACCTTTGCCGGCTTTGCCCTGGCCAACCCCCTGGGGGCCCTGTTCTGTGCCATGGCCATGTCCAGACAGAAGGGCTTGCGCTTATTGGCCAGCATCTATTCCAAGCTCATGCAGGGTCTGCCCATCGTCGTAATCCTGATGATGCTCTATTATATTGTTTTCAGCAAATCCCAGGTCTCCAACATCCTGGTTGCTATCCTGGGCTTCGGCCTGGTATTCGGGGCCTATATGGCTCAGCTCTTTGAGGGAGGCATCCGCAGTGTGGACCAGGGTCAGTGGGAGGCTGCCCTTTCCTCCGGACTGACCAAGGGGCAGACCTTCCGGGGAATCATCCTCCCCCAGGCCATCCGCAGCATGCTGCCGGGATATTTCAGCAATCTCATCAGCCTGATGAAGGGAACCGCTGTAGTCGGCTATATTGCCGTCAACGACCTGACCAAGGTGGGAGATATCATCCGCAGCAACACCTTTGAGGCCATGGTACCCCTGGTAACCATTGCCCTCATCTATTTCCTGATCGCCTGTATTCTCCTGTCCCTGATGAACAGGATCCGCAAAAGGCTGACGCCAAAACCCATACAGGCGGCAGCTGGCAAAAAGCAACAGAAAGGAGGATCTGAAGTATGATTTCCATCCAGCATTTGAGAAAGGAATATGGGAATGCCACCCCCCTGGAGGATATCAACCTGGACATTCACAAGGGGGATGTAATCTCCATCATCGGTCCTTCGGGAACAGGCAAATCCACCTTCCTGCGCTGTCTGAACCGGCTGGAGGAGCCCACCTCCGGAACTATCCTGGTAAATGGAGTGGATATCTGCTCCAAAAAGTGCAAGCTGCATCTGGTTCGGCAGAAAATGGGCATGGTATTTCAGAGCTTTAATCTCTATCCCCACATGAATGTGATCGAAAATGTCATGTATGCGCCGGTAAAGGTGCTGAAGCTGTCCAAAGAGGAGGCCTATGAACGGGGCATGAAGCTCCTGCGGGCCGTCGGGCTGGCGGACAAGGCCCAGAATTATCCGGACCAGATGTCCGGAGGCCAGAAGCAAAGGGTTGCCATAGCCCGGACATTGGCCATGGAGCCGGAGATTATTCTCTTTGACGAGCCCACCTCCGCCCTGGATCCCACCATGGTGATGGAGGTTCTTACCGTTATCAAGAAGCTGGCTCAGGAGGGCATGACCATGCTGATCGTCACCCATGAGATGTGGGTGGCCAGGACGGTTGCCACCAGGGTCATCTATATGGACCAGGGCACCATCTATGAGGAAGGGACTCCGGACCAGATTTTCCACCATCCCCGCCGGGAACGGACCCGCCTCTTTATCAACGGATTGGCGGAATTCCACAAGAGCTTTTACCGGGATAAGCTGGATTATCTGGGACTTCTCAGCGAGGTTCGTGCCTTTGCCCAGCAAAAGCTCTTCTCCCCCAGGCAGATCTACCGGATGGAAGCCCTGATCGAGGAAATCTATCTCCAGTCTATCCTTGCTGTCCTGGATGAAAAAACCCAGATGGACTTCCGACTGGAATATGCAGAGAAGGAGGATACCTGCCAGATCCAATTCCGCTGGAAGGCAGACCCGGTCAATCCCCTGCTGACGATGGACCAGATCTCCCGCAAGCTGGTAGATCATGCCGCCAGCAGGATTGACTACCAATATACAGAGGATGGCTGCAATGACATCCGAGCCTTCCTGGAGAGCGAAAGTTTTTCTATCAGCCAGGTGAATCAGTAAACAAAAAAAAGAAAAGCCAGCTGCAAGCGCACCTCAGGTGCGAAGCAGCTGGCTTTTCTGTAGGGGGAAGCCACACGTCATGCAGCATAGCCCTTGTCCTATACCACAGACCTGTCCCTTACTGCAGGAGCAGCAGGCCAAATACCAGGGTAAAGAGGGCTACGGTCTCAACAATACCGATGACGATGAAGTAGTTGGCGGTACCCTTGCCGGTAGCCCCCAGGGCGTCTGCCGCTGCGGCAGAGCATTTGCCCTGGAAGAAGGCGGACAGGCCGATAGCAAGACCCCCGAATACACCTACTCCAAAGCCCAGAGCCGGATCCCCTCCGGATGCGATAGCTGACTTGATAAAGTTCATCAGCAGAAAGCCGTAGATGGTCTGGGTCAGGGGGGCGCCTGCAAAGGCGATCATAATGAAGGGAGCCGGTTTGCCGGCGGCATAACATTTCTTCCAGGAGCCGATGGCTGACATTCCGGCGAAGCCTGCGCCGAATCCGGATCCTAAAGCGGATAAACCAAGGGCTGCTGCCATACCAATATATGCAAGTAACATAATTCTATCTCCTTTAACGATTGAAGTGTGAGGGCTGCCGGCGGCAGCCAGGATACAAGGTCTCCCGGTGGGGGATTACTTTCTCAGCTTTGCTTCCTTGCGAAAGGGCTCATAGGGGATTCCCGTCCATTCCAGACCTACCTGGCCGGAGAATTCCAGCACATTGAGGCGGACACCGTGTACCACCACAGACAGGAAGCACATAACCAGATTCAAGGTATGACCGATGAGGAATACCAGGATTCCAAGGATAACCTGGGGGCCATGAAATCCCTCTGCCAGAGCGTTAAAGCTTTGGGCGATGGCCAATCCTGCCATGCCAACGGCAAAAAGTCGGATGTAGCTCATGACATTTCCAAAGCAGCTGATGGTGTCCAGAAATACAGTAAAGCCATTGCTGACCCCCGCCAGGAGACCCTTCCCAAAGGGAAGCTCCGGAGACATCCCCCCGAAGAGGAGCACCAGGGCAAAGCCAATGCCCACCAGGACAAATACCGGCTGAAGGTTGACCTTCTCCCCTACCACCAGGTAGAGGGACAGAAGGTACATGGCCGCCACGGAAATGGTCCAGCCCAGATCTGCCAGCCAGCTGAGATTCTTCTCGGAGACCTTCTTGCGGATGCTGAGGATGGAGCCCAAAGCCATCTGGATGGCCCCTACCGAGAAGGCAAACTTAATAATGGTATTCTGCTGGGCCTGGGCGCTTACCCCGAAATACTCCGGATAGTTGGCAAAGCTGGGAATGACCAGGGCCTTGAGGAAGGGAATCTTCATGGCTCCCTCCAGGCCAAACCAGGTGCCGGTGACGGCTCCCCAACAAATAGTGCCCACGGAGAGGACCAGCAGGAGGAAGATTCCATCGTTTTTCTCTTTTTTAACCAGGGAAAATCCCAGGGTTCCCGCCAGCAGCAGGAGGCCATATCCCCCATCGCCGATGATCATGGCGAAGAAGAGGATGAAAAAGAGGAGAAACCAAAGGGAGATGTCCTGCTCCCGGTATCCGGGCAAAACCCCCAGAATATCAAAGACCGGCTTGATCAGGCGGGAAACCTTGTTAAAACGCAGCTTGGTAGGTACCTTCTCGTCCTCCTCATCCACTTCCTGGGCTGCCCAGGCCCAGCCTCCGGCTGCGGCTGCCTGTCGAAAGTTTTCCATATCCGCCTGGGGAATATAGCCGCTGAGCCATACCAGATGATCATCTGCCTCTGCGGTCTCATTGGCGGAGGAGAAGTCCTCCTCGTTCTGCAGCCTGATCAGCTGTGCCTGAAAACTGGCCTCGTAGGGGGCAGCTTCTCTCAGGATGCGGTCACATTCCTGGGTCTCCCTATCGCAATCCTCCATGGCCGCCACCAGATCCCCCCGGCTCTGATCCGGCAGATCGAACTTAGTCCCCGCCAGATCCGGCGGGAGGGGTGCCAGCAAGGCCGCGGTAATCTGCTTGTCCACACTGGCCAGGCGGATCAGCTGCACCCGGTCATCCCGGACCGCCTGTTCATATTCCTTCTTGCCAAATTGGTAGAAGTGCAATTCATAGCCATAATCCTTCAATTCCTCCACCGCCTCCGGTGAGAAATCTCCCCAGGCCCAGATCCGGTCATATTCTGCCGCAGCAGCCGCCCTCTCCTGGGCCAGCTGGGCCTTTCGCTCCAGGGCATCCAGCACCGCTCCATAGACCTTGTCAAAATCCTCCTCCGACAGGAGGCCATCCTCCGGGGTATTTCCCCGGGAACCTGCCAGCCCGAGCTCTTTCCCAAGCTCTCCTCCGGAGTCTTTCCCGGATTTCCTGCCGGACTCCTTCCTGGGCAGATACTCCTTCAGAGCGGCGGCGGTGCGGGACAGGAGGGCGAAGCGGTCCGCCGTTTCCTTGTCCGGTCCCTTTCTTTCCGCCAGATGTACCAGCCCCAGATTCCTCAGTTCTGTCAGCATCTTTCTGCGGTCAGGGAGGGCAGTCACCATATAAACCATGTTCATTTTCTCGATCATGCTTCCACCCCCGCCAATTTTTTCTTGGATATCTTCCCCCGCACCACGGCGGCCGTCTGCTGGTCTCCCAGATAGACCCCGATGATGCGGATGTTTTCCCTGGCCTCCGGGATCTTCACCTTCTCGAAGAGGTTGACCCTCTGAGAGGTAGACCGCAGCTCCCGGTCCAGCAGGTCTCTCTGCCTGCGCAGGGTGGAAGCCAAGGCCTCCAGCCGGGCAATTTCCCGCAGCTTAATGACTGCCGTATCCACCCAGAGGGGGTAATCCTCCACCTGGTAGTCGATCTCCTGGAAGGTCAGCTCCTGGAAGGAGGGAACCCGAACTCCGGCAATATTGACCTCCGTACACAGGACCTGATCCGGACGCACCAGGTGATTCAGCCTCTTCTCTTCCTCAAAGAGCTGATTCTCGGCAAATACCGCCACCCAGTCCTCCAGATCTCCGATCATCCGGAGGCGCTCCTCCTCCTTCTGCCTCAGCTCCATCGTGACCTGGCTGATCACCGACTGGAGCTGCTGCTTCTTCAGCTGCAAGGTAGGAAGATAGCGCTGATATTGCTTCAGCTTGTCCTTTTGAACCTTCTGTTCGTTCTTTGTAAGTTTGATTGCCATCCGGTACTCCTTTTTCTTGAGTTCCCCTTCCTACTCTCCTTGCGGCTTTCCTGTCTGACCATCAGAAGGATCCCCGGTTGGGTCTCCGGCCTGAGCATCCCTCTGGCTGTCGGTTTGGTCTAATCTCCTGGGCCATCTCTCCTGGATTAAGCTGGTCTTCAGCCCCGTTTCATTGGGCTCGAAGCACTCTGCCAGGATCTCCCAGCCCAGATCCAGGGCTGTCTCCAGGGGAATATTGACCCTCAGATCCATCAGCCTGGCCTCAAAGAGCTCCCCGTATTTCAAAAGCTTATCATCCCATTCCGACATCAAAAAGCCCATGGACTTCTTCTCCAGACTTTCCTTGTACTGGGCATAGAGACGAATCATGCCATCCATCAGGGCTCGGTGGTCATCCCGGGTCTCGCCGTTGACATTTTGCTTGAGACGGGACAGGGAGCCGAAGGGCTCGATATGGCCATTTTTCAGGTAATATTGCCCCTCGGTGATATATCCTGTGTTGTCAGGCACCGGATGGGTGACATCGTCCCCGGGCATGGTAGTTACCCCCAAAATGGTAATGGAGCCTGCCCCCTCAATATCCACGGCCTTCTCGTAACGGGAGGCCAGACAGCTGTAGAGGTCTCCCGGGTATCCTCGATTGGAGGGCACCTGCTCCATGGTAATGGCCATTTCCTTCTGGGCATCGGCGAAGTTAGTCATATCCGTTAGCAGAACCAGAACCTTCTTGCCAGCCAGGGCAAACTGCTCCGCCACCGCCAGGGACAGATCCGGCACCAGGGTACATTCCACGATGGGGTCGGAGGCGGTATGGATAAACATCACCGTATGGCTCATGGCTCCTCCCTTTTCCAGGGTCTCCCGAAAAGCCAGGTAATCGTCGTATTTGAGCCCCATGCCCCCCAGAACGATGACATCTACCTCTGCCTGCATGGCGATGCGGGCCAGGAGATCGTTGTAGGGCTCTCCGGAAATGGAGAAAATAGGCAGTTTCTGGCTCTCCACCAGGGTATTGAAGACATCGATCATGGGAATGCCCGTCCGGATCATATTCTTGGGCAATACCCTTTTGGCCGGATTGAAGGAGGGACCTCCCACGGGAATCATATGGTCTGTCAGCTCCGGTCCCTTGTCAATGGGAAGGCCTGCTCCGTTGAAGATACGGCCCAGCAGGTGATCCGAGAAGGATACCTGCATGGGATGTCCCAGAAAGCGGACCTGATCCGTGGTGCTGACCCCCTGGGTTCCCGCAAATACCTGGAGGGAGACCCTGTCATGATCCAGTTTAATCACGGTAGCATAACTGTCCCCCACCAAGGCCAGATCCCCGTTCCGGACATTTTCCGCCCGCACGGTTACAACATTTCCTACGATGGAATCTATTTTCGTATATACTTTCTGCATCTGGACCTCCTACTGCGCTACCCTTGCATGGTATAATTCAGCGATTTTTTCCTCCTGATCGTGGAAAGCATCGCTTTCAAACTCTGTCCCGTGCCAGTCCAGGAAGTCCTGCCTCAGCTCGTTGAAGAAGGCGCGAATCTCCTTCTTGTCCCTGAGGTCATACTCATGGGTCAAGGCATCGTAGATCCGGTCGAATTCAATTCTCTGTCTCCTGGGGGAGCAGGCGGCATCGATGGCATCGAAGGAATTCTGCTGCAGATAAACGGAATCCAAAAGCTCTCCCTTCTGGTAAATGATATAGTCCTCTGCGGAGGTTCCCTCCTCTCCCAGCACCTTCATCATCTGGTTGACCTCTACGCTCTGGCGAAGAAGGTCTCTTAGGCGGTCTACCTTCTTTTGCTCCACCACCCCTCGGTACTTGGACCAGGAATCCATGGGATGGATGGCCGGGTACTTCCGGGCATCAGACCGCTCCCGGGACAGGCCATGGAAGGCTCCCACCACCTTCAAGGTGGCCTGGGTCACAGGCTCCTCGAAGTTACCGCCTGCGGGAGACACCGCCCCGCCGATGGTAATGGATCCTTCTTGGCCATCATAGAGCCGAACCTTGCCTGCCCGCTCGTAGAAGGAGGCAATGGTGGACTCCAGGTAGGCGGGAAAGGCCTCTTCTCCGGGAATCTCCTCCAGACGGCCGCTCATCTCCCGCATGGCCTGGGCCCAGCGGGAGGTGGAATCTGCCAGAAGCAGGACATCCAGCCCCATCTGCCGATAATATTCCGCCAGGGTTACTGCCGTATAACAGGAAGCCTCCCGGGCTGCCACCGGCATGGAGGAGGTATTGCAAATGATGATGGTTCTCTCCATCAGGGATCTGCCGGTCCTGGGGTCTGTCAGCTCCGGAAATTCCTTCAGAACCTCCACCACCTCACCGGCCCGCTCCCCGCAGGCTGCCACAATGACAATATCCGCATCCGCATTCTTGGCCTCCATATGCTGGAGCACCGTCTTCCCAGCCCCGAAGGGCCCCGGTGTACAGAAGGTCCCTCCCTTGGATACGGGAAGGAAGGTATCAATACAGCGAATCTGGGTAATCAAGGGCTCATCGGGACGCAGTCTCTCCTCATAGCACTTCACCGCATGCTTGATGGGATGGGAGAATACCATGCTCAGCTCCCGGGTATTGCCATCTCCATCCTCAATGACGCAGATGGTCTCTCTGACCCCGTAGGAACCCGGTCCCTTGATCCTTCTGACCTTCCAATCCTTCCCCTTCAGGGTAAAAGGCACCATGATCCGGTGCTGGAAAATTCCCTCCGGCACCCTGCCCAAAGTATAACCGGCCTCTACCCGGTCCCCCACCTGAACCTCCGGGGTAAATTCCCACTCCCGATCCGGGATGGGATCCAGATAAACTCCCCTTTCCAGGAAGAAACCGCACTGCTGTGCCAGATTGGGGAGGGGATTTTGCAATCCGTCAAAGACCTGGGTCAGAAGCCCCGGTCCCAATTCAATACTCATCAGCTCTCCTGTAAACTCCACAGGATCTCCTACCTTGATGCCCTCTGACATCTCGTAGATCTGCATGCTGGCCTCGCCATTGCTGATCCGGATCACCTCACCCTTCAGGCGGGTCCCCTCCAGCAACACAAAGCCAACCTCATTCTTACGCACGGAGCCCTCAAAAGAAACCTTCACCAGGTTCCCATTCACCCCCGTCACGCATCCCTTCGCCTTCACCATATAAATCTCCTTTTTTCATGTTCCGTCCCCCCCTACCCACTAACCACCGCCCACTAACCACTGCCCACTAACCACTACCCACTAACCACTGCCCACTAACCACTGCCCACTGCCCACTAACCACTGACCACTAACCACTGATCACTGACCACTGCCCACTATCCCCTCCTGCACCTGCTGGAAGAGGCGGCTGAACTCTGCCTTACCCTTCTCCTGCCGGAAGCAGGCCTGGCGTTCCAGGAGCTTTAATTTGATGGCATAGCCGAACAAAACATATTTGTCGAACATATGCATGCCCACCAGCTGGTCCAGATTCTCGAATTCATAGGCCAGAAGGATCTTCTCTGCCTCCAGGGGATTCCTGGCATGGAGAGCGGCGGTGGCCACATTGGTCACCAAAGGATCCTTGTCCTCCGGCGGCTTGCAGGCCTTGCCCAGCCTCTGGCTGCGCTGAAGATTCAGTTCCTGGGTCAGCTGGCGGTAAAACTGCGCCCATTTGCTCACCAGGGGCCCTTCCTGGGAAGCCAGGGTCAGGTTCTCCAGCTCCTCGTAAACAGCTCTCTCTACCGTATTCTTACAAAGACCCAGGAATTCCTCATAGGTCAGGGGCATGTCCTGGTCAGCCTGAAGCTCCGGCAGGCTTGCAATTAAATAATGATAGGAAGCCATATCATCCCCCCTTTGTCAGAAAGTAATGGTTCTCAGGTAGGGGATCAGCATCTGGCGAATCTCATCCTCTGTACAGTCAAAATAAGCAGAGCCATCCTTGGCCGCCAGCTTAAAGCCCGCCTTCACTCCCTTGGTGGGGCGGATCTCCAGTCCCTGGCGGATCTCTTCCGCCAGCTGTGCCTTGAGACCATCCGTCACCTCTGCCACCTCCGCTGCATAGTCTGATGCATCCTCCTCCTGCAAGGCGGCCTGGATCAGCCTGGCCAGGGTCTCATCGCTCAGGCTCTTCCTGATATCGGCAGAAAGAAGGCGTTCGAACTCCTTCTTCACCTGGGCCTCAAAGGCCAGGACGGCATCCCGTTTGGCCTGGTCGGCGGATAAAATGGCACTCTCCCGCATGGTATGGATCTCTTTTTCAGCGGTCATTTTGAAAGTCTCCGCCTGGTTTCTTGCATCCGAAAGGATAGCTTCCGCTTTTTTTCTGGCATCCGCAAGGATGGCCTCCGCCTCCGCCTGGGCAGCATCTATGCCCTCCTTTTTGATAGAGGATACCAAATCCTGGATCTGTAATTCCATAAAATCTCCTTTCTTTCCCTAAGGATCATGGATCATCCGACGAATCTCCACCTTCTCCCGAATATCCCGTACTATAAGTATACTATCACATAGCTCTGGGTATTTGCAATAACCCATACAAATTGTAGCATGGGTAATGAATTTTTTTCAAAGCAAACCGTCATGTCAAGGCAGGCTGAACCCTTTCCCGGTCTCCGGCGGCAATGTGGGTGCAGGGACCGGGTCCTCGCTGATCCATGTGTTAATTCACCAGTATAGCAGGAGCCCAGCTCGCTGAAAATGGTCAAATCATGCCTGACTGTCCAAAAAGGGTTCTTTTCGGCAGGCAAAAAAAATCTCACGGCCGCCCACGCAGTCATGAGAGTTTCTACAAAAAGAGGAGTGCCCCGACATCACTGCCGGGGCGATTATTATGAAAAATTTGTGCGTAATGAATGAACCATCATTACCGTCCAGCATCTCCTGAACTGATATTAGCTTAACAAAGATATATGAACGTTTCGTGAATTCCCCGTGAATCATTTGTTAATTTGCACAATTTTTTTTGTTGCCTCTGCTTCTTTTTGTATATTTGCCATAAATCCATGGCAGCAGACGGCTAAATAGCCATGTCTGTAGGTTGGCCTTCTACCCATTGGACTCGTGATGGATACGAGGACGGAAAAAGGCAATGACAGGTCAGACAGAGTTTGATAAATTATAATAGCATCATCTTGAATTGTGGCCAAATATAGGTTATAATATAGCCACAAGAAAGGAGCTGATTCTATGCAGATTATTCCAATGCGTGA
>CAVLCU010000086.1:0-11210 GCA_963661545.1 Lachnospiraceae bacterium
TTCTTAGCCTCTTCTGTCATAGACACCAGTTCCTCCTTCTAAAATAGATATGCAGGAGATCTGCCGTCTGAACCGAAAAGTTACTCTTCCGGAATCGCTGGGGAAATCTCTCTGCCTTTGCAATATCTACTTCCTTGCAGCTTTTCCCAGGAAAAGCCCCAGGTATTTATCAATAAACCATACCACCGGCAGTTCAAAGACAGCGATGGTCAACACCAGCAGCAGGCCCTGGAGCGGGTTTCCCTTGCTTATCATGGGGAATAGATAGGTAAACAAATAAATGGCTAGCTGATGGGTTCCCATAATGGGAAGCGTATGTCTTCCCATTATGTCCGTAATAATCTTCCCCTGCCACATACGGGAGAAACCGATGACCAGAAGGGTGCCGCTGATCCCACCCAGGCAAAGAGTCAGGGGATTACGAACCAGACAGGAATAAAAGTCATTTCCCCCGAATTTCAAACCAATGATAGTCACAAGGGCTGTTACGCCCAAGGAGGCCAACAGCCAGACAGGCCTTTTGGCCTCTCTGCTCAAGAACAAAGGCCTTAGCAGGTAGCCTGTCATCAGGAAGGCATAGGCCAGCAAGCCACGACCCAATACGATCAAAACCTGGTTTCCACTCATACCCATGGGCAAAAGGAAAGATGCCATGACAGATAGGATGCCACAGATTCGATGGGGATGTTTCAGATAAAGCAAGAAGAGGAGGCTGCCCATAAACAGAGCCACCAGGAACCAATCTGCCCCGACATTGCAGCGTATCGTGACCATGTGGTAGATACCTGTGGAGAAGGACTGTTGGAAGAGAGCCTTCCTCCAGAGAATCCCTATCATTTCGAAGAAGCAATAGGGAAGCAGCAAGGTTCGTATCCTGCTCAGCACAAAACTCCCTGCAGGCTGGCTGCGCCATTTATCTGCTGGGAATACAAGGCCGTGAAGGATGAAAAAAGCAGGCATATGAAAGGTATAGATGAAAGCCTGGGGGAGCCTGCACCACAGGATGGAATAATCCGGATTGATCACAATCAGCACATGGCCAAGGATGACCAGCAGCATCAGGTAGCCCTTGGCAGTATCAATATATCTTAACCTCATCTTCTTCCCTCTTTCTCTGGCAAATCAAGGTTTTATCCCTGTGATGGGTGGCGGAACCGATGGTGCTCCACTTGCTGCAATAGCCTTCCCACCGCCGGACAGGCATGATTGATTCTCATAAAAAGATTGCCCCGGAGACTTCGACCCTCCTGCTTCCAGGCTGATCTTTCATACACCAGGAATCTGGATTTTTTTCGTAGCTCTTCATATCTTTCCTTGATCTCCCGGCTTTCTTCTATATGTTCTTTCCAAATCTCCATCCTCTGTGACAGGAAAAGGGCAGTAGCGTTCTTCCAGGCCACATAGTGATGTTTCCTGGCAAAATAATATCGATCGATCATTGCCTCCCCATTATCCATGAATTTTACAGAAAACCCCCTGGCCATGATGCTGCCGCTTCTATACCGGCGGTAATAATAAAGAGGAGTCTTTACTGCCACAATCACCTGGCAGTCTTCGATGATATAATGCCAAAGGAACTGATCCTCATGCTGCTTTCCTACAGGAAAGCGAAGATTCTCAAAGATCTCCCGCTTATATAACTTGTTCCATACCACAACAAAATATCCGCCACCCGGTTCTGTCAATTTCTCAATAAATTCCCTTTTGCTATAGGACTGATCCCTATCCACCAGGGATTGGATGGTGGAAGTATTCTCACGGACACTGGTATAATTACATAAAGCCATGTCCGCGTCATTGGTCAGGGCTGCGTGCAAGAGAACCTCATACATATTGGGAGCAATATAATCATCACTGTCCACAAAACCGATATATTGCCCCCTGGCTACATCCAGACCGGCATTTCTCGCATCGGATAAGCCCCCGTTTTTCTTGTGAATGACCTGGATTCTTCCATCTTGCCGCGCTGCCTCATCACAGATGCCCGGGCAGGCGTCCGGGGAGCCGTCATCCACCAATAGGATCTCAAGATTGGTATAGGTCTGTGCCCGGATGGAGGAAATACATTGGTCTAAATACTTTTCCACCTTATAAACGGGAACTATAATCGATAATAAGGGCTGATCCTTCCCTGGCATTCTGTCTTCCCTCCCCATTTTGTCCTTCATTCTACAGAGTTTTTCCACCGGTATCATCGTCTTAGTTTCTCTTTTATCTCATTCACCCGGTCATCGCCTAGGATTTTTCTCAACAGGCGTTTGGGAAACTTGCGCAGATGTTCCCTGCGGTATGCCTTCCATCTTGCCTTCTGTTTTCTCCTGCCTGCCGGGGTGTCCCAGGAGCAGTCAAAATGGTGGATGGAAATGGTGGCTGGCGTGATGGTGATCAAGCCTGTATGGGTGTGCTTGGCGCAGAAATATTCCGGGGGATATATGGTCACCCCCCCTATGCGCTGGATCTCCAGACTGTCACAATCCAGGCCATAGGGCTGCAAAAGTCTCGTTGTAATCCAGGAATTCAGCTCCGGCTTGGCCGGGTCTGCCCTGTCATATGCTTCCATATTGGCCTTGAGGAAGGGATGGTGCTTCTCCGCCCCGAATCCCAGTCCATTCGCAACCATTTTGGTTGTATCCAGACCCATGAAGCAAGTGTCCTGCAACAGGGAGTCCAGGGATTTCACCAGCTCCACATCCGTATCGAGATATATTCCACCCTTCTCGTAAATGACCTTGAGTCTTACATAGTCGGATAGAAAAGCCCATCGTTTCTGCGCATACATGGTGAAGCACCAGTTATTGCAATGAATATCAAAATTGGTCTCATCCAGGCGAACAATCTCGTAAGCGGGACACTGTTTTCTCCAGCTTCGAATGCACTTCCTGGCAAATTTTGTCAAGGGATTGCCGCCAAACCAGCAATAGTATATCCTTTTCTCGATCATACCCTCTCTCCCCTTCTATGCCTTT
This sequence comes from Lachnospiraceae bacterium, assembly GCA_963661545.1. GTDB lineage: Bacteria > Bacillota > Clostridia > Lachnospirales > Lachnospiraceae > Scatomonas. The sequence continues at coordinate 2,967 of CAVLCU010000086.1, forward strand.
CCTTTGTTTTGCAGGCAACCGCTCATCACAGACTTGATCTTTCGGATCCAGGCATGGGGCCTTACCCACCCAGGGTGAACCTGTTCCAGATACCAGGTATAGGTCTCATCACTGATCTCTTTTCGCAATAATCGCAAGGCTGCTGCCAGACTCATCCGATATTCCGGGGGGATCAATTTCCTGGCACCCTGGCCGTAAGCCTGGACAAGGTACTTTGCCTGAAGGATCCTGCCAAATCGGCGGGAAAGCCTCTCCAGTTCCGGATCCGGCTTTCCCGCCCCCCCCTCAAAAAATCTCCGACATTGCTCCACATTCCATACGTCTTCGAACTTCCTGGCGTTAAAATCACAGTGGGAAGTGGATCCTGGCCGAACCCGATAGGCATACAGGTCTGCCTGATCCAGAAAGACTACCTTGTTCGCGCAATAGACTACTTTGGGAATGGTTCCCTGATCTTCATAGATCTTCCCTGGGGGGAAGCGAATATCCTTCCATAAGCAAGCTCTGTATAATTTCCCCTGAGGACCTACCCTTATGTTCCATTCCATCTTATAATATCCGACACATACCTCACGCCCCCTCATTGCCCGGCAGGATATGTTTTCTCCGGAACTCAATTCAGCAATTTCACTGCCATCCCTAAAGTACTTAAGGCCGCAAATGGAAATATCGGCCTGGTATTGCTCCAGGACCTCCAGCAGCTGCTTCAGATAATGGGGGCTGATCCAGTCGTCACTGTCTACAAATGTAATAAAATCCCCCTTTGCAATAGCAAGGGCCTGGTTTCTGGCCTGGGCCTGTCCCCCGTTTGTTTGATGGATGACACGGACTCTCTTGTCAACTGCAGCATAGGCATCACAAATAGCCGGACAGCCGTCTGTGGAACCGTCATCGACAAGTATCAGCTCGAAGTCCGTAAAGCTCTGAGCCAGGATGCTCTCTGCACATTGGTGAATATATGCCTCTGTATTGTAAACCGGAACGATAACCGAGATAAGCGCCATGATTCAATCCCCCTCCACCTTTGTAAAACAACAAATCCCCTTGAAGAGCCTACCATAAAGCCCTTCCTCCCCTGGCATGCCCCTCAAGGGACCAGCGTTATCCTACCCGCATATCGTGGACTCAGACTTTTGACCCTGTGACCAGGAGTTCTTCCAGCTGTTTCATATACTGCCTGTTTTTCCGGGCCAAATCCAGCCGCCCCACCTGATCTTTCATATACTCTATTATTTCTGCCTTGTTATAAAGCCTTATGATCTCACCCGCAATGCATTCTACGTCCAGACCACACAGCAAACCGGTCTGTCCTTCCTCCAATATCTCTCTTGCTCCCTTGCTGTCTGTGGAGAGGACCGGCTGTCCCAAGACAAGGGCTTCAAGGACTGTCATGGGATAGCCCTCAAACCGGCTCGGCTGCACATAGAGATCAGCCTTCCTGATATAAGGATAGGGATTCTCCTTCATCCCGACTGTGATCACATAGTCCTCCATCCGGCATTGGCGAATGGCATCCCTCACCTCTCCCATGGCAGGACCATCCCCCACAATCCACCAGCGAATCTGATCATACCCCTCCGCCACCAGCTTCGCGCAAGCCCGGACGGCCAGGTCCATCCCCTTTTCATGGGAAACTCTTCCAACAGAAACGATGTTGTATTTTGACGAATCAAAGTTTTCTCCTGTCGGCTGCGCCGCTTTTTGACGAATCGTTTTCACGTCAATCTGATTATGGATGACTGTAATCCTGTCAGCCGCCTGGGGGACGAATTTTCTCAGCTCCCTCGCCTGGTACTCAGATACTGCTATGATCTTTTCACAGTTCCTGTAGGCCACCCCATCTCCCTCCCTGCGCCTCATGGCTCCGTGATGATAGTACATAAGGAAGCGAGCGGCGGGTATCCCCGGCAGGACGTAGGCTATAGCGTCAGAATAGAGGACGCAGGTATCGAATTGTTCCCCCTGCAGCATCTTATGAATATATCTTGTATAGAGGCCTCGCTCTATGGCCTTGATCACCGGGACAGTCCACATCAGTGCCCGGTGCAGGGCCGAGGGATTTTGACTCTTTTCTGTCAGGTGATAAAGCCGGGCATGCCGATAGGGCTTATCAAAGGAAGATGTCTTCTCCCGGTCAGCAATCAGCAGGCGGCAGTTCGGATTGACCTGGTCGGCCAGATCAAGTACGCCATGCAGGATCAGCAATGTAACATCATATTTCTCATAATCAAAATGATTGAGAAGATTGACCAGGGAAGTTTCTATGCCGCCAATCCAGAGTGCAGTGCTGACAAATATTATTTTCTTTCTCATTTCAAACCGCTTGTCCTTTATTCATTCCCGTCCAAAGGTAATACAGGGAAGCATCCCCGCAAAACGCTACCGCTCTATCGATGACGCATTGAAAGATGCGCGAATGGTGGAAGCCTGAGGATCTTACGTTTCACCCTGGACCAAAAGATACGTTTTCTCTCGCCTGCCATCAAGCGCTTATATTTCTGCCTGCAACGTTTGGTCTGATTTTCCCGGGCCTGCGCTTCCATATTCTCCTGTTCCAGTATATTCAACAGTTCGACTTGCTCCTGATACAACAAACCTTTGGTAAATCTGGTTCCCCAGTGTACCAAGCTTACATTTTCCCCTGGTTCCCGGGTTAGCTCTGCCCTTCCCTCACTGATATCCAGCCTCAGGTCGTCTGTATGCTCCCAATAGCAGCAGATGGCTCCCGGGGAAAATGGAATCGGCTTGCATCCATTCAAGGCCATGGACAGGGCGATCAGGGGCTCGTCCCCTGGGGTCTGGAACCTTCCCTTGAAGTGGAATTGTTCATAATCCCTGACCAATTCCCTGGCCGTATCAAAGACTCTCCGACACAGGTCAGTTTTTTTCATGGCATATATCCCGCCACGCAGGCCAACCACATAGGATACCTTCTCCTTCAGAGCCCCTAGATTCTCATATTCGAACCAGCCTGTTTTGTCATCTAAGGGCAAGACCCGGCCAAAGCAGCTCATGTCATCGGCTTGGGCGAAGATGACAAAGAGGCTGTTTAAGTCCCCAAAGGCCAGGCAATCTGCATCGATGAAGATGGTCTGATCATAAGGCGCATAATCCGCTAGAGCCAGCTTGTCCAGATAAGAATTGAACGCTCCGTCCTTAAAAAGCAACACATCGTCAAATGCAGCCGTATAGGCATTCTCCCGATCGCAGAGCAGAGCGAAGGGAAGAGGTTGCGGGCAGAAATGCCGATAGGATCTCAGGAGATTCCAGGCAAGAATATAATATTCCTCCTTCCCCGTCGCGATTGTAATAAAACCCTTTGTTGTTCCCATATGCTCATCCCTTATGTAATCTTCCTTCCCAGGATAGGAATTCTTCTAATCAGCCAGGTCAACAGGTTTCCAATGACGAATGCGCACAAGACATAAAGCAGCAGCTTGATAAGGGGGCTGACAGGCACATTGGCCACTCCGGTAAGCGAGATCAGTTCCAAGATCAACGCATGGCTGAGATAGACCCCAAAACTGTATTCTGACAGTCTTGCCAACCGCCCGGCGGACATTTCTGACCATGGAATTTTGCTGACCCGCTTGACAAAGCAAGTGTATATGGCTGAACTGACCACTGCAATATTGGGATTCAGGTATTTGACGAAATATTCCGCATCAGCACCTTCCGGGTAAAGTCCCTGCAAGGTGGCAATTGTCGCACCCGTCACAAGTACGGCAGCAAGGACATACAGGATCGCCTCCTGTCTATTCGATAGTCTGTACCTGTGAAGATAGTATCCAAGGATATAATAGCCGGAAAACCCAAGCGCAAAATGAAAGCTGGTTTTCTCCATAATCGCCGTAATGGTGCTGCCGATTCCGGGAAGATCACCGCCATAAGAGTGCAACAACTCGAACAGCAGGAAAAGGAAAATAAAATATTCCATTCTGCGTTTGCTCTGCGCAATCAAACGCAGGAAAGGTATGATCGCATAAAGGCAGACAATCATGAAAAGGAACCAGAAATGATATGGCCCCTGCAGCGCCTGTGACAGGATTCCGTTTCTGTTCAGTCCGGCGTATGCACCGGATGAAATATAATAGATCTGGTAGAAGATATTCCAGACTATAAAAGCAATGATGATTCTGGCAATGCTTCGTGCCAGCTTTTTGTAGGTTATGGCACGCTCCGGGTCGAGAAAGAATCGTCCGGATATCATCACGAAAGCTGGAATCTCCCAGGTGATAACACAGGAGATGATGGCAAGTCCGGTTTTTTCCACATGGGAAGCTTCACCCCCGTCAAACATCCCCAGTGCATGGACGCAGACCACCGCCAGCAGGGCTATGATACGTAATAAATCTAATTCTGTTTGTCTTTGCTTCGTGGATTTCATAGCTACTCTCTTATTCCTCTATCCTGCTGCTTTTTAAACAGTCACACAGGTCAAGGTTGGCTGAACCCTTATTTCTCAAACGTACTCTTTCCCGGCAGAATTTTTTCAAAGGACTGGTGGAGCCGGGCGGATAAGCGGGCAAAATCAATCTCCTTTTCCGGATCGTTCAGGCAGATATAGTCATGGGTCTGCCCTTCTATCGCCTGGCAAAGCAGGTCAATCGTATCCTCATCCACGGAGTTTACCAGATTATCAATCACCAAAGGGCTGAACTGGCCACTTGCGATCTGCCACCAGAGCATGAGCCACTGGTTTACGTTGTCACTGGTGCGGAAACGGTCCCGGCAGGTTTCATCCAGCTTCCCCGCTTCTGCCCTCCATACCTCCTCAAAGGTTTGCTTCCGATAAGCTGCCGGAGCATGCAGATTTTTGAAGCCTGTGAAGTAATTGGGATGCAGCTTCTCTAAGAACAAGGTTCTCAGATTATCTTTCCACCGATAGGATCTATCCCGGTATTTCTTCCCATATCCGGCAACCGCTTCCTTCTTGGGAAAATGGGCATTAACAAGCCCCAAGTCATTGACTGCTGCATGCTGCCAGGTTCCTATAGGACCCACAAGCTCCAGGGGAACCTCTCCTCCATAGGTACAGGGAAGACCATCCCGGAAGAAATCCCGGGGTTCAAAGGGGCGCAGCAGGAACATATCATCATTAAAATATACAAAATATTCAGATAGACCGGGAATCCGGTGAAGATTCATCTCTATGGTATGGGAACTGAAGGTGGGCAGGTATTCCCTAGGGATAAAGTCCTCATGGCGGACGATATGAAGCTTGGGATGATCCGTCTTCAAAAAGGGGGGCAAATGTCCCCAGGTGACGAAATGCACCTTGCGAACAAAGGGAGCAAAGCTCTCTGCTGCCCGAAACCAATAGGGGAGGAGCTCCCAGTCCCGATAACGGTTTACCGAATCATTGTCAGTCCCCCCGGCAGCCTGATATTGAGCTTTTTCCCTTAACCAGGCCGGATCGCTTCCATCCACCCATAAGATCACAAAATCTATCTCCACGTTTCTTCTCCTGTTTTAACACCTGTTTTCCTGGCGGAGCCCTTTCTCCTGGCACGCAAGGCCTTGACCGCTACAGCAAGCTTGTGGCGAAGGTAGGTGCCTCTTTTCTTCCGAACCAAAGCTCCCACTCTTCCCTTCAGCAGAAGCTGAAGGAAGTCCTCCTGCCCGCCGCTCCCTTCCAGCCCTCTCCCCTCAAACCAGGTGGAGAAATCCTCACAGATCTGTCCAATCTCGGCAGAAGTGGAAACATTGATCTTTTCTCTCGCCAGCACCAGATAGAGGCTCAGCAGGATACCCCTTGCCTGTTCTTTTGCTAAAACCCCATCTGCTGTCGCTTCCCCTGTTGCTGCTGTTCCCTCTGCAGCCTCTGCTTCCTCCGGCTGAGCTTCTGTCAATCCGTACAGAGCAATTTCAATCTGTCCTATGAAATCAGCCAGATTAGAAATGCGTTTCAGCCGCCGTCCCGCATTGCCCTCATCCTCAGCCTGGCGATAATGGTAGATGGGCTCCGGATAGAAGAGAATTCGATGACAATGCTGCAGGCAGCGAAGGGAATATTCCAAATCCTCATAGAGGAACATATCCTCCCGCAGGGTCAATTGATGGTCTAGCAAAAACTGTCGTCTGTAGATTTTATTCCAGATAGGGCTTAAGGCATTGGCCCCATACAGGCTGTCCAAATGCCGCATCCAGGTTGACTTCTCAACCAGCCCTGCAAAGGGAGGACGCAGGACATCTCTTCGGTACATGGCACCCCTATGATAATAATCAAAGGACAATCCATAGATCAGAAGATCCGCCGGTTCATCCTCCAGGGCTCTTATGGCATCTCCCATAAGAAGAGGATCAAAGCTGTCATCGGCATCCAGGAATATAACATACTCTCCCCTTGCCTTGGCCAAGCCCACATTTCTGGCTGCTGATACTCCTGCATTGGACTGATGGTAAACATGAACCCTGGGTCTGGCGGCAGCTATTTCATCACACAGGGCACCCGAACCATCTGTGGAACCATCGTCTATGAGGAGGATCTCATAATCTGTGAATCCTGTTTGCTCAATGCTCTCCACACATCCCGGCAGATAGGTCTTACCGTTATAGACCGGAATAATAAAGCTCATTGTATGCATGTAAATGCTCCCTCTCACTCATCAGATATCCTATACTCCTTCTAGGGAATAAACATCCACCTGCCAGAAATATCTGAAACTATCTAAGATTGCCGTGCTATCCTGTAGATAGGAATTGTAATACCAGATAGCAAACATGCTAATCGCTACTCCCGCCAAAACATAGGTGGATCTGCTCCAATATCGAATTTCCCTTTTATGTTCCGGATATTGAAGTACTTGTTCCTTCCCTGGCTCCAGCATCAAAGGGATAAATAAGGTAACAAACTGGTAAAAGTAGTCAGCCAGCCGCGTAAAATTATTACTGTACTCTGAAAAAATCTGGCACACCGACGCCAGCAACATGAGATTAAACGTCTTAAAGTATACTTTATCCCAATGTTTCAAGGGACGTAGAATCAAAGAAATCACCATGATGAAAATCATCATCACAAAGCGTCCGCCAATTCGAGCCGAGCTTTCAAACTTCTCCTGATCATCATAATACAAGTCACTGAGTACTGTCACCAATTGCTCCTTAAAAACAAAGCACACAGCGAACAACAAAGCAACCGTGCATATATAACGAAAATTGATTTTTTTCGTATGCAAAAGCAGGAGAAAGAGGAAGATCATTGCCGGAGCATGAAATAAGCCAGCTACTAATACCCACACAATCATTTTGACTTGTTTGTCCTCAAAATATGCCATAGCTGAAAAAATCAGAAAACTCATGGCTACAGACTGTTTTAACCCCGTGTAGGTAAATAAGTAAAACCCCATGCCCAGGTACATCAGATAACTCCAATAAGGAGAGGGAGAATAACGATATACCAGCAGTCCAAGAGAAACTGCCACCAACAAGGCAATGAGGAAAATACATACCTCGTACTTGAGATGGAAAGCTCCGATTCCCCGGAAGAAGAGCCGCAATCCCACATTGGATAATCCATTACCAAACACATGGTCAACCCAATCTGCCCCATTACAGGATTTGTAGAGGTAATAATATGAGATCAAATCCCCCATTAACCAGGAACGAAATCCTGTAAAAAATGTGAGGATCACTGTCACCGCCTGTACACAACGGCGTTTGTCTATCCTTCTCTTTCTGCTGAATGCGTAAAGCAAGGTAATGGCCATTACCACAAACAGCAGGGGCATTTGGTATCTCAAGCTTTTACCTCCACAAGGTCTTTAGTCCTGCTTGTGCTTCAGAAGACTCTTAAAAAAAGCCTCTGTCTTCCCGGCGAAATGTTCCTTCTTAAATCGACTTTGCTGCTGACTTGCCTGCTTTCTATAATAAGCCAGGCAAGCAGGTTCCGTCAACATCCGTTTCAAGCCCTGGTAGAAGGCATGGTCTTCATTGTCTGTAATGAGCCCATATTGACTATCCCCCAGGAGATCCCTCATGCCGGATACATCTGTGGTGACAATCGGCTTTCCAAGGATCAAGCCTTCCGTTACAAAGGTAGAATACCCCTCAAATACAGAAGAACAAATCAGAAGATCGGCCGCCTGCATCATGGGGTAGGGATTGTCTCGAAAGCCCAGCAGCCGTGCAGAATCCCCCAGATGATTGTCTCGGATATATGCCTCTAACCTGGGACGTTCCTCTCCCTCCCCTATGATCCACAGGTCATGCTCAATACCATCCTCTCTCAGCAAACGTTTATGA
>CAVLCU010000087.1:0-11188 GCA_963661545.1 Lachnospiraceae bacterium
GCCAGGGAAATGCCGATGCCGGTTCCGCAGATCAGGATCCCCCTCTCGCACTCTCCGGCTGCGATTGCCTTGGCCACCGGCTCAGCGATATCCGGATAGTCTACGCTCTTCTCGGAATCACATCCGAAATCACGATATTCGATGCCCTGGGCATCCATCCATTTGATCACAGCACATTTTAATTGATATCCACCGTGGTCGCTTCCAATCGCTATCATAATTTTCTCCCCCATCAGCCCTTTCTGGCAATGGCTTTCTTTACTTTTCTTACGATATGGTCTGCAGTCAGGTCGAAGCGGGTTCTCAGATAATCCTGGGGACCAACCTCACCGTAGCAATCCTCCACCGCCACATATTCCATGGGAACCGTCAGCTCCGTAGCCAGAGCCTCGCTGACTGCGCTGTAGAGTCCGCCGATCTTGTTGTGGTTCTCAGCGGTAACCACTGCTCCGGTAGCCTGGGCATATTTTACTGCACATTCCTTGTCCAGGGGCTTTACGGTGAACATGTCCACAATACTGATCTCGATGCCTTCCTTAGCCAGCATCTCCGCTGCCTGGAATGCCTCATGGATCATAATACCTGTGGCAAATACAACAGCGTCCTTGCCCTCTCTTAAGGGAATGCCCTTGCCGATCTCAAAGGTCTGGCCGTCGGCATAAACCTTGGCAGCCCCCTTGCGGCTGCAGCGGATGTATTTTACTCCGGGAATGGAGGAAACCTGCTTCAGAACGTCCGTCATCTGGCTGGCATCTGCGATGTCGATCACAGTGGCAGTGGGAATGGCGCGATAAAGAGCCATGTCCTCGAAGGGCATATGAGTGCCGCCGTTGAAGGCAGCACAGATGCCTGCATCGGTTCCTACTACCGTGATGTCATTGCCGGTATATCCTGCAGACAGGAAGACCTGGTCGAAGCAGCGTCTGGAAGCAAAGGGGCCAAAGGTATGACAGAGGGGCTTGAAGCCCTGGGAAGCCAATCCGGAGGCTACGCCAATCATGTTGGCTTCTGCAATTCCGCAATTGATGGCGCGATCCGGATGGGCAGCACCCCATTTTGCGGTACCGATACAGCTCATCAAGTCACAATCCAGATAGATAAAATCGGGATCTGCCTCCGCCAGCTGGGGAATGGTCTCTCCCAGTACATCCTTGAATGTGCGGGAATTCATGGTTCCATCATATACTATGTTCATTCTTTTATCCCTCCGCTCATTCTGCTGCAAGCTTAGCCCGAAGCTCGGCAAGCCATTCATCGAACTTCTCAGCGCTGACAGTCATACTATGGTTACCGGCTGTTTCTTCTACTTCCCTGACCCCTGCACCCTTGATGGTATCCATCACAATGGCATAGGGCTTATCGGAAGGAGCCTTTGTCTTCTCCAAAGCCTCATAGAGTGCTTCCACATCATTGCCATTGATGCGAACTGCCTCAAAGCCAAAGGCCTGCATCTTGGCCAGCAGATCTCCGGTGGGCAGAACGTCTGCTACCCAGCCGTCCAGCTGCTTCTTATTGTTATCCACCAGTACCACCAGATTGGACAGCTTCTTAGCGGCTGCGAACATAAAAGCCTCCCAGCACTGACCTTCATCGATCTCCCCATCTCCCACGATGAGGAAGGTTCTGCTGTCTTGCTTCTTCAGCTTGTCTGCCAGGGCAATGCCGCAGGCAAGGGAGGTTCCCTGACCCAGGGATCCGGTGGTGATGTCTACGCCGGGGGTCTTGTTGCAGTCACAGTGGCTGGGGAAATTGGTTCCCGGCTGATTCAGGGTCTTGATCTCATCATAGGGATAGAAGCCTTTGACAGCCAGGGCTGCATATACGGCAGGGCCTGCATGTCCCTTGGAGCATACCAGCTTGTCCCTCTCCGGCATCTTAGGGTTCTTGGGATCCACCTTCATCTGGCTTCCGTAGAGAACGGCCAAAGCGTCGCAGATACTGAGAGAACCGCCGATATGGCCGAAGCCTCTGGACTTGAGAGCCTCCACGGCTGCGATGCGGATCTCTGTTGCCAATTTTGTCAGATTTTTCTTCAATTCAGCATCCATATCCTTCTATTCTCCTGTCCTTTATTAGATCCTGGCTACTCCTGTCTTCCTGGCTGCCTCCGCCACGGCTGCAGCCACTGCCTTGCCTACACGGGGATCAAAAGCAGCAGGAAGCACATAGTCCTCGTTCAGCTCATCATCCGAAATCAGGCCTGCGATGGCATGGGCAGCTGCAATCTTCATCTCATCATTGATATCCTTGGCTCTTACGTCAAAGGCGCCGCGGAAGATTCCGGGGAAGGCCAGCACGTTGTTGCACTGGTTGGGGAAATCACTCCGTCCGGTGGCAACCACACGGGCTCCGCCTGCCTTGGCATCCTCCGGGAAGATCTCCGGTGTGGGGTTGGCGCAGGCAAAAATGATGGCATCCTTGTTCATGGTCTCTACCATCTCCTTGGTTACCATGCCGGGAGCACTGACACCGATGAATACATCTGCCCCCTTGAGCATATCTGCCAGGCTTCCTGCCTTCTTCTCCTTGTTGGTCAAAAGAGCCATCTCATCCTTCACCGGATTCATGCCCTCGGCGCGGCCTTCATAGATAGCTCCCTTGCGGTCGCAAAGGATGGCATTCTTCAGGCCGGCAGACAGGAGAAGCTTGGTGATGGAAATGGCTGCGGCACCGGCTCCGTTCACTACTACCTTCACATCCTCCAGCTTCTTGCCCACCAGCTTCAGGGCATTGGTCAGACCTGCCAGGGTAATGACAGCGGTTCCGTGCTGATCGTCGTGGAAAATGGGGATATCACACTTTTCCTTCAGCTTCTTCTCAATCTCAAAGCATCTGGGGGCAGCAATGTCCTCCAGGTTGACGCCGCCGAAGCTGCCGGAGATCCGATAGATGGTATCTACGATCTCATCCACATCCTTGCTCTTGATGCACAGGGGGAAGGCATCTACATTGCCAAATTCCTTGAAGAGAACACACTTTCCCTCCATAACCGGCATACCGGCCTCAGGTCCGATATCTCCCAGACCCAATACAGCGGTTCCGTCGGTTACCACCAGGCAAAGGTTGTGACGTCTGGTATACTCATAGCTCTTATCCACATCCTTCTGAATCTCCAGACAGGGCTGAGCCACTCCCGGCGTATAAGCCAGGGACAGATCGTCCTTTGATGCAACGGGAACTCGTGAAACCACTTCGATTTTGCCCTTCCACTCTCCGTGGAGGCGCAGCGACTCTTTTGCGTAATCCATGTTCTTTGACACTCCTTTTTTTGTTGACCCTTCTCAGCCGGCAGTCGTCGTCACCAGGGGAAGGGTAGATCCACCATAGGGCATGGCCAATACAGTGGCCTCCTTGCCCAGCTTCTTGAAAGCATCCTCCAGAGCCTGCTGTGCGGATGCCTTGGGTTCCAGGAAGATAGTCCGGACAAAGTCATCCGGAAGATCTGAAACCAGATATATGTCTGCGTTTTCCAGCACCATGGCAATGGCGGCAGCCTTATGGCCCCCCAGCTGGAAATCCTGCCGGATTCTCTCCACCATAGACTGGGGAGAGGGGGACTGGGTCATCCAGCGCTCAAATACGCCTTCCCCCAGACCTTCTTTGCAGGAACCGATCAGGATCACTATTCCACCCTTGCGCACGGCATGCTTGGCATTGTCCAGCGCTTTTTGGGTCTGATAGAGGTTCAGATCCTTGGGCGCCCCACCCTGGGACACCAGGACGATATCTGCTCTGTGTGGTATCTCTTTTCTATAGATCCGATCCAGGAAATGGCAGGCCTCCCGGTGGGCTTTTACCGCATCTCCGGCAGCTGCCATAATCACATGCTTGTGCTCATCCAAAACCACATTGACGATATAGTCAATGCCGCAGATGGCACCGGCCTCCTCAATATCCTCTCGGACCGGATTGCCCTCCAGCCGTCCGGCACAGGCTTCCGCCTGCACCATCATGCTGTGATTACTCTGAATCGCCGCACGGGTGGATACACCGGGCATAATGGCCTTGGCTCCACCGCTGTAACCGGCAAAATAATGATATTCTACATTGCCCAGGCAGATGCGCCGGTCTGCTTCCGCCACAGTGCGGAAGACATCTACCGGTGTGCCGTGGGAGGTTGTCCCCATATGGACACAGTCGGAGGCATCGGCATCGATGCAGGTGATCTCACTATAAGCCCTTTCCCCCGCCAGCTTCTTCATCTCCTCCGGACTATGGCAGCGATGGCTGCCCAGGGCAAAGACCAGGGTAATATCCTCCTTCTTTACTCCTGCCTCATATAAGCTGTCCAAAACCGGCGGCAGTACCACATAGGTGGGCAAAGGCCGGGTAATATCACTGGTGACGATGGCGATCTTCTCTCCGGGTTTCACCACATCCTTCAGCAGCGGAGCCCCAATCGGATGAGCCAGGGCACGCCGTACCTCGTCCTCTCCCTCCAGCTCATGGGGCACTTCATTGGCATGCAGAACCCCCATGACATTCTTCTCCGGCAGACGAACCTTCTGAACCCCGGTTCCGAAGCCAAATTCCAGTTCCATGTACTTCTCCATAGGTGCATCCCCTTTTCATTCACTGTGGCTGCCGCCGACACTCATCCGCGCCGGGCAGCTGGCTTTCCCTGGCGGCGACTCCGCCGTCAATCGGCAGTGCTGCCTGGTCAAAAGGTCTGGGCAGCGTGGCGCAGAGCCTTTACCACCGGAAGCTCTTCTCCGGACAGGAAACGAATCAAAGCGCCTCCTGCTGTGCAGATGTAGGACATCTGATCCTTCAGCTTATACTTCTCTGTAGCTGTTACGCTGTCTCCGCCCCCGATCAGGGTATAAGCCCTGGTATCCGCCAAAGCCTGCCATACCCCCTTGGTTCCATATTCTGTTATCTCTTCCTCGAAGATTCCCATGGGACCGTTGACACAAACCGTCTTGGCGCTCAGGAGAATCTTCCGGTATTCCTCCACCGCCTGGTGGCCGATGTCTACCAGACCGGCCTGGGAGGGAATCCGCCCCACTGCCGCTTCCTTACGCTGGCCATCTTCCACCCAGGCCAGGTCTGCCGGCAGGACAATCTGCTCCTTGTATGCTTCATACAGGGGCTTAATCTTCTCAATCCAGTCCTCATAGTTGGACTTGCGGATAAAGGCCAGGCTTCCCTCCCCGATCTCCTTACCCGCTGCTGCCAGGAGAATATTGGCAACCAGGCCCCCTGTGAGAACCTTGTCTGCGATCCCTCTCTTCAGAACCGTCTCCATCATCAGGAAGGCATCTGAGATCTTAGCGCCCCCCAGAACAAAGACACAGGGATGCTCCGGGTTCTCCATTACCTTAGATACTGCACAATATTCATTTTCAAACAGTCTGCCCATGGCAGAAGGCAGAACCTGTTCAAAGCCGCACAGGGAGGGCTGGTCTCTGTGGGCAGCCGCAAAGGCATCACACACATAGAGGTCGGCCAGGGGAGCCAGCTTGTCCACCAGCAGAGTCTTAGCCTGCTCTTCATGGCTCAGCTGCAGCTTCATCTCGAAGAGAGTCTGCTCCTCGGAGACATATCGCACATTGTCCAGGAGAAGGATTTCTCCGTCCTTCAGATCCCAGATAGCTTCCCGGGCAGCCGGTCCGCATACATCATCAATAAACTTCACCGGTCTTCCCAGAAGCTCCTCCAAAACTCTTCCGTGAGGTCTGGTGGTATAAAAATTCTTATATTCGATATCGCTGCCCTGGTGAGCCATGACTACTACCTTGGCTCCCTTCTCAGACAGTTCTCGGATCGTGGGAACACACCCTCTGATCCGGTTGATACTCTTCAGGGTATCGGTAGCCCGATCCACCGGCTGATTCATATCCACCCGGCACAGGACCGTCTTTCCCTTTACATCAAATTCATCCAGTGTTTTTATTCCAAAGCGCATGTCCCTTTATCCTCCGCATTTGCTGCTTGTCCAAAGCTTCAACGATACCGGTCTGGGTGCTCTGACACCCAGACCCGGTTACAGGAATGATCTCAGCATTCCATTACTTTTTGAATTTGCCAATGCCCAGATACTTGTTGGTCATAGCAGTACCCTCTTCCCGGGTCAGCTGCATCTTCATGGAGGCACGGATAGCATCCATGGTCTCAGGAATGGTTACAGACTCCTGGGGGATGTTGATGGCATACATAATGTCATTGCCGGACTCTACGATGGAATCTGCCCACAGGCCGATCTCATACATATCGCCACGACGGTTGCCCAGATCACGGGCATACTTAAAGAAGGATGCATTGCCCTTGAAGCCCTCTTCCATGGTAACGACACGGATTCTGGGATGCTTCTGGAAGGCCTCCAAAGCCATCTCCTTGGTGATCTTCTTGCCGTCCTTAGCAGTAGCCAGCACGGTGATGATATGGCCATGGGTAACCGGTGTATGAACCAGGATACCGGTAGCATTGACATGGGGCATGATGGTCATAAGGTCAACGGCCTGATGGGTAGGAGCCTTCTCCATCTGCAAAGCATTGGTCAGTCCTCTGTGATAGTCACCGGGATCAGCTACACGGCGGATGATGGTAATGGCTACCTTCTCGATACCGATCTCACGATCCAGACAATCCACAGTACGGATCAGACCGGTGGTATTGCAGGAGGTCAGCTTCAGATAATCCACTCCTAAGCCCTTCTCATAGTTGGCATATCCATGGAAGAAGACATCGGCAACGGAATTCTTCTCGCCGCCCTGGAAGATGGCCTTTACACCGTATTTGTCATAGTAGTTCTCTTTGTTCTTAGCTCCAACGCCGCCGGGAGCGGAATCCAGCATGATATCTACATTCTTGCAGAGCTCCTCGAAGGTTCCTGCCACCGGGATATCGGCTGCCTTGAAGGCCTCCTCATCTGCGCCGTCTACCAGATAGAGATTGTACTTCACCCCGTTCATTCCGATCATGTCGCGCTCTCTCAGGGCATGAAGGGAAAGGGTGGGAGCCAGGTCAGCGATACCAACCAGTTCCATATCCTCCTGCTGTGCAACACCGTCTGCCAGACGCTGTCCGATGGTTCCGTAACCTGCAACACCTACTCTGATTTTGCTCATAATTCTTTCCTCCATTTATTATATATAAAAATAGGATAAAGTAAACCCTTTTTTCAACTTGTTACTTTCTGTCTTATTCCTGTCCCCTTAAAATTCCGCATTATGCAGCCAGGTATAGCGTTCATCCTCGCAGCGATCCGTCTGCAGCCAGGGATTGCCATCCAGGTGGCGGATCATCCAGCAGGTATACATCTGGTAGCCGGGAGCCACAGCCTGGGGATGGAGTGCCCCTCCGGGAATAGCGGAAAAGCTGCCGTCCACACTCTTGAAGACCTGGTCTCCTACAAAGCTGGCTCCAAAGCCTTCCGGATGGTCGAACATGAAATAATAGCATTCCGGCTGGGGATGACGGTGGGGCAGATAGCCGGACCAATTGCCTCTGTCGTTGAGTACCTCTCCCAGAACCATGTTGGAATAGGGGGCGATATCATGATCGAAAATGGTATTTACCCGACGCTTTGCCACATTGCCAAACTTGCCTACGCTGGAATAATTCCAGGGAGCATCCTCCGGGCCATAGAATCTTGCCGGAAAGCTCTTCTCGTTCTTGGTACACTGTACCAAAATCTCTGATTCCGTCTCTGCTGTAATCGTAACCTTTGTTCCGCCGCATACATGCAGGCAATAGGGGCCTTCCGTAAATACACCGGCTCTGGAGACCTTCTTGGAGCCCCCCTCCCAGTCGTAGGTCACCCTTCCGGACAGAAGTAAAACGGCTACTTCCTCGCCATCCCGGCAAAAGCTGCGAACCGCACCCGGCTTCATGCGATAGACCCGCACGTCCATCAGCATGTCACTATACTCATTATCATAAGTACACAGGATCCGCTCTCCTTCCGCATCAAATTCCGGATAGCCAAATACTTTCTTCATCGGTTACCTCTCCTTTCTCTTCATTGTAGGTTATACTTCTTAGGAATTCTTCTATCTTCTTGCTTTTTAATACTTTCTTGCCGAAGCTCTGCCTTCCATAACCTCCTGGCAGGACTTTCTGACGGATTCCTGTACCGATGTGGTGGCAATGCCCACATCCCACCAGGATCCGTAGCCGTCTGTCATGGTCTTAGGCAGAACCTTCAGGTCAAAGAGGCAGGTTACCGTCTGCTTCTTGGCATCCTCCAGGGCAGCCTCCAGCTCCGCAATGGTCTTGCAGGTATAGGTCTTCAGCCCGTATCCCTCCCCAATCTTGGCATAATCCACAGGGATCAGGTCACCGGTGGGCTTCTGGCCGTCTGTATAACGGAATTCCGTAGCGATGCTGCCGATTCCGTGGGTCATCTCCAGGTTATTGATACAGCCAAAGCCGCAGTTGTCGAAGATCAGGATATTGACCTTCTTCTTCTCCTGCTGGATGGTCATAATCTCGCTGTGAAGCATCTGGAAGCTGGAATCTCCCACCAGGGTATAAACCTCTGCTTCCGGTTCTGCGAACTTGACGCCCAGGGTAGCAGCCACTTCGTAGCCCATGCAGGAATAGCCATATTCGGCATGATATCCGCCTCTGCGATCCGTCGTCCACATACGCTGCAGACAGCTGGGCAGGGAGCCGCCGGCTGTGATGAGGATAGCATCCTTGTCGATAACCCTGCGAATGGCCGCAATGGCTCCCGTCTGGGTCAGCTGTCCTCCGGTCATCTTCACGAATTCCGGTATGGTCCTGGGATCTCTGGCCTTGATCATAGGTTCAAAATCATCCCCGGTATAGGTAATGCCCGCCAGATGAGCCATTTCCTTCTCCCAGGCAGCCTTGGCCTTCTGGATCTCATCGGTATAGGCGGAATGATACTTCTTCTCGCGAAGCTTCTCAGCCAGAGCCTTCACGGTAACCTTGGCATCTCCCACCGCCTTCACGGCATCCATCTTGTAGGCATGGAAACGGCTTACATTGATGGTGGCAAAGCGAACCTCCGGATTCTGATACAGCCATTTGGAGCTGGTGGTAAAGTCGGACATTCTGGAGCCGATGGCCAATACCACATCTGCCTCCTTGGCGATCTCATTGGAGGCTGAGGTACCGGTTACGCCGATGCCTCCCAGACAGTAGGGATGACTGGACTTGCAAGCGCTCTTGCCTGCCTGGCTCTCTCCGAAGGGAATGCCAAACTCCTGGCAGAAGTCCTCCACCTCTGCGCCGGCATCGGAATAGCGGACGCCGCCCCCTACGATTACCAGAGGCTTCTTAGCCTGGGAGAGCAATTCCGCTACATCCTCCAGCTCTTCCTCTACCGCCACCGGACGAGTGATGCGATGGACCCGTTTCTTGAAGAAATATTCCGGGTAATCGAAGGATTCTCCCTCTACATCCTGGCAAAGAGCGATACAGCAGGCACCGGTCTCCGCCGGATCGGTCAGGACCCGCATGGCATTGATCAGGGCGGTCATCACCATCTCCGGGCGCACGATCCGATCCCAATACTTGCATACAGGGCGGAAGGCATCATTGGTGGTCAAAGACAGGCTGCTGCTCTGCTCCAGCTGCTGCAATACCGGATCCGGCTGTCTGGATGCGAAGGTGTCCGAGGGGAATACCAAAAGGGGCAGGTTATTGACCGTAGCCGTGGCACAGGCAGTCACCATATTGGCAGCTCCGGGGCCGATGGAGGAAGCACAGGCGATAATCTTCCTCCTCTGATTCTGTTTTGCAAAAGCTGTGGCCACATGGCACATGCCTTGCTCATTTCTTCCCTGCATGACACGCAGATTGCCCGCATTACTGTCCAGAGCTTCCCCTAAACCAACGGCAATTCCGTGTCCGAAAATTGTAAAAAACCCTTCCACAAACTTTGATTCCTTGCCATCCACAGACACATACTGATTGTCCAGAAATCGGACAATCGCTTGTGCTGTAGTCAAACGTACTGTCTGCTCCATAAGCTACCTCCATGTGTCTTTCTCTGCGTGCGTGCAGCGTGCTTTTTTCTGTGGTGTTTGTGTGCTTTTTCTTGTTCTTATTCTGGATTATAGCACGCGCCCCCTGGTTTTTCAAGGGGGGAATTCCATTTTTTTCCAGAAAAAATGCGTGCTTTTCAGCACGCATTTTCTTGCAATCTTGCACATATTATTTGGCAGGATAGGGGGGCGAATCGTCAGAAAGCCCGATTTTATAGCCCTTTTACCTGTCAATCGGACAGGCCTTCCGGACTCATAATGGCCTTCACCGCCTCTGCAGTGGAGGTTTGGGGGATGAGCTCATAGCCTATCAGACCCTGGTAGCCACTTTCCTCTAAGCATTGAAAGACCTTCCTATAATTGATCTCCCCGGTGCCGGGCTCGTGTCTTCCCGGGGCATCCGCCACATGGATATGGCCCAGCTGATCTACATATTTCCGGATAGTATCACAAAGAGAACCCTCGTTCAGCTGCATATGATAGACATCATAGAGAACCTTCAATTTCGGCGACCCGATCAGTCCGGTCATCTCTGCCGCATCCCTGGTATACTTCAGGTAATTCCCTACATGGTCTGTGGTAACATTCAAAGCCTCCAGATTCATCTGTATCCCGCTTTCCTCCCCCAGCCTGGCACAGGCCTGCAGAAGTCGAAACATGGTACAAGTCTTGACCGTATCGGAAAGCTCCGGATAGGAATGGATCACATAGCCATGCTCCCCCAGCCCATTGGAATGTATGGTCACGCTTTTTGCCCCAATCTTAAGGGCAAAATCCACAGATTTCTTCAGATAATCCAGGTATTGGGTCTGAGTGGCCGGATCAATCAAAGATAAGTCCGCATCCCCGTTAAAACCGGCGATTCCGATTCCGGCGTCCTCCGCTGCCTTCCTGATATCCTCCCCATTCTTGTCTGTCCAGTTCCAGAACTCCACATAGGCAAAACCATCCCTTGCCGCCGCCTGAAAGCGGTCGATAAAGGGAAGTTCATAATACATAGGTTCGATACATGCTGATTTTTGAAATTTCATCGCTGACGGCCTCCTTTTCTTCCTTGGATTTCCTGTTTTAAATTTTGGTTACAGTGTCAAAAGCCTGAGCCCACGACATGCTCGCGACGCGAAGCTAGTCCCTTTAGGGGCATGTCGGTGGGGGAAGGGCTTTATGACACGCCCCTCAATGAGGGTGAAGTGGGGCGAAAGCCCCGCGAAAACCCGAATTGAGGGAGG
>CAVLCU010000088.1:0-11099 GCA_963661545.1 Lachnospiraceae bacterium
CTTGCCCGTCCGATATCCACAAGCTGTGGTATGCAAGCATCCCACAGCTTGTGTCTGCCGTCCGGGGCTTTCTGTGAAAATTTCCAAAATACCTTTTTTTCTTTGGGGGGTAGAATGGGTTTATCAAAAGACAGAACAAGGAAGGGAGTAGGAGACTATGGCAAATATTAAATTTAACAGGGAGTTGGCGCAGCAGTGGGAGAGTAAGGCGGAGGCCTTGAAGCAGAGGGCGGATGAGATTCTGAAGAAGGTTGCCGCCTGTCTCCAGGACATGCAGGGGGCATCGGACAATATTACGGCGGCGATTTACCAGGTGGGAGCGGAGCTTGCCCCCAAATTTAACGAATTGATTTCAGCAGTAGCGAAGATGATCGAAGTATTCAAAGATGTCTGTAATAAGCTGCAGGAGCTGGCGGATGCCGCAATCAACGGAATTAAGTCAGCGGCTCGGAATATGTTGGGTGGCTTGACGATTACCGCAACGGCCAACTAGTACATTGTTTCCTAATTCCCCTGGCGGCTATCGCCGCCTGGGAAAGTGAAAGTCAGCTGCCCCTGACAGGCCCCGAAAGGGACTGACCTCGGGTCTCAAGCATGTCGTGGGCTCAGGCTTTTGACACGGTAATCCATCTTACAAAATCAGAGAAGAAAGAGGAGAGGTTTCGCTATGGCATTGAATATTAATATTGAAGACGCAAGATATGAAAATGCAATTAGTCTGCTGCAGGGTTATGTGAGTGAGCTGGAAGGTGTGGTGGCAGAATATCAGACTTTAAACAATACGGTTTCCCAGTGCTATGAGACCGACCAGACCCAGGAGCTGCAGAAGGTGATCCAGGCCAATATCAACAATATCAACCGATCCATCGGGGCGACCAATCTGAACATAGAACGCTTCCAGGAGATTAAGGAGAATGCAACGACCACCAATTCTAACATCAGCAGCGCCCTGAACACGGCCTTGTCGGAGGTAGAGCACCTGTTCGATTAACGAGGAGGCAGAGACTTGCATCTGTGAGAACAGAAGGGGGAGAAAAGGGCGGATGTTATGGAATATAGGGCAGATGTGAGAGGAATTTGTGTCCATTTATCGAAGGTGGAGGCAGAGCTTCGGCTGCTGGCTCAGCTGCAGGGGCAGCTGAAGCTGGCAGCTGTCCGAACCCAGGATGCCCAAAGAGAGATCCAGCTTAGAGGCCTTCTTGGCAGGGCAGGGCAGCTGGAGGAATCCGCCAGGAAGCTCCGCCTTGTGTTGAGAAATTTTACAGAGGAAATGAATCTGCAAGCCTCCCGGACGGTTGTGGCGGCGGCGTCAGCCGCCATGGACGCTTACTCTGTTGTGGGGTGAGACCCCCCATTGAAGGAGAATGGTGGGAGTGCGCAGCACGGAGAAATCCGTGTAACCACAGGTTTGAGTGCTTCAAGAAAGGGGGAAATTACTATGTCATCTATTTTTATCATATTTGCCTTCGCGTTTTTTGGCTTTATTTGCTGGCTGGGGTATAAGTCCAAACAGAAGTTACTTTCTGAAGGAAAAATAATTGAACGTGAGGGCGGTTTTCATAAAAAGATGCATCAATTTACGACAACCGCCGAATTTGATCAAATATGCAATCGGCTCAAAGCAGCAGATGCAGACTTAGAAACTGACAGGATAGGATATTCGATTCACTTAGAAAAAAAGAATATCTTTTTTAAAAACAGCAAGTTTGAATGGGAGGCGGAATTTGTTTTTAATGATCGTGTGGATGATAAAAACCAATATAGCTTCGGTTTTACCCAGTGGACCAATAAAAACGGCACCCCAATCAATAGTTATAGTATGAATATACTGCTGACGATTATAGAGAAGGCCATTCTGTCTTTGGACAGTCATGCTAAGGTAGTGAGTCTGGATCGGCAGTTAACTTCAAAGTACAAATTTTTCTGATATATGACAGATTACAGACAGATAACAATCTCATACATAAAAAAGGAGACTGAAAATGAATTCGAATATGATTATGATATTAGTTATTGTTTTGATAGTGGTCGTTATCTTTGTTGTTAATTGGATTATGGGAAATCTGTTTGGCAAAATTGATGACAAAATTCATAACTCACGAGTAGAAAAGAAGCGCAAGGACGCTAAGGAAAGCAATAGCGAAAATCTTGCAGATAAATACAAATAGGGATCCGGAGGTTCAGAAAGCTTAAGGACGGTTAGATGGGCTGGTTTCCCTGCCGCGTGGTGATAGAAGGGGGGATGCAAATGAGGGGTTTGGAAAGCAGAGTTCTTGCAGACTGTCTGGAAAGTTCCCGGAGGCTTCTGACCTATCTGCAGGATGACCGGGAGACGGCTGGCCTTTGCATGGGGGGAGATTTATTGAAAGCATACCTGGAATACGCAGAGGCAGCCTACCAATGCGCGGCAGAGATCCGGGAAAGTCTGCAGATGGCTGAGAGGATGGCTGCTATGTTAGGAGCCTGACATTACGGCTCATGCAAGACAGCTTATTATGGGATTGGAAAGGAGCGCGAAGGAATGTATTGCTATTATTGTGGGAAAGAGAACAATGACGAAGCACGATTCTGTAGGTCTTGCGGTATGCCGGCACTGGGTCCAACTGAGCAGGCAGTTGTTAGTGCTGACCGCAGGGATCGGAAAGGCCATCCAAGGCTTGTAGGCCTTATTTTGGGCATGGTCATTTGCGTGGCCCTGGTTACGGTATTTCTCGCTACCGGTATTGCCCGGATCAATCTGCCCGGTTCAGCCGTTTCCTCAGAGAACAAAGTCGAGGGAGCAGGATTTGATTCTCCGGAAGATGCCATAACCGGATATTTGAAAGCCT
The DNA here is from genome assembly GCA_963661545.1 of Lachnospiraceae bacterium. GTDB lineage: Bacteria > Bacillota > Clostridia > Lachnospirales > Lachnospiraceae > Scatomonas. The sequence continues at coordinate 2,829 of CAVLCU010000088.1, forward strand.
TACAGACGGGCAATATGGATCAAATTCTTTCGACATTTGCCGTGGAATCCTATTGTGAAAATTACAAGATAGAAAAGCGGATTGCGATGGATGGCCTTTATAATTTTAGCAGCCTTCTGGGGGCTGGTGGGGATAGGTCGCTGGTTGCTTATGGAAAAAATGAGTTTCTGCGTGATATAACGCTCCACCAACGACAGAACGACATCATCCAGGAACTCTACCGCCAGGTGCTGCAGTTTTACGGGAACTTTGATGAAATAGTTGCAGATGGTCGTAATGTTACGGAGGAGAGTGACATTCAGGGTGTGATTGCGGCGCTGTCGAATCTGTCGGAGGAGTTGGACCTTTCTACTTTGGAGATGGGAGAGGTCATCTATGTTGAAACGATGAGCGACCATACCTCCTTTGAACATCTTCTAAGCCGCATGAAGAACTATGGGGATGTAATAGGTGCGGAAGGCTTCAAATCACTGGCCATTTCCTTTTCCCTGAATGGAGAGGATGGTATTCTCTTCATGGATACAGCCAAAATAGGCGAAAAATGGTATAACATCAGACCCGATGGATTTATCTCATCTCTGACAGGCGTAGATACCTATCATGGTGGAATGATCTACGGGGATGACGATTTTTTGACAGAAGCCCTGGGTCGGGGTGGAATGTCGGCAGACGAAGCGTTCTCTGATGTCTATGCTCGCCAAGATAGTGTCATACTCGAGTTGAAGTTGGAAATCACCCCGAGTGATATGCTTTCTGATATTCCGATTGAAAATCTAAATATGACATTTACTGAACTATTAGAGTATTTCTCAATGACAGAGCTACAGGAATAATCAAAGGATGGATAGAGGGGGAGGAGGCAATATGGCAGATCGGTGGAAGGAGGAGATAGGGGCGAAGGAATTGACAAAGGTCAATTCCTTCGCTTTGCGTGATGCGGAAAGTCTTCACCTGGCCTTGATGACGGAGGACGGGAGGCTTTATACCCTGTGGGTTCCCGGAAAGGCGGAAGGGAAATATGAGTTTCGGGACGAGGAGGGGGCTTGTCCGGTGAATTTTCTCTCTATCCAGGCCAGGCAGGACTGTTGGCATGTCTTATTGGAGAGAGGGGGAACTATCCTGGACTCAGAAGGCAGACAGAGGGCTTCTCTTTGTCTGCGGGCGAAGGGGACCTTTCGCCTGAACCAGGCCGGAAGACCCTATGTTCTGTATGTAGAGCCCTATCATCGGGACAGCAAGATCTTCCACAATTATCAGATGCAAGGGGAGGGGGAAATCCGCATTGGCCGAAGGGCGGACTGTGACATTTGTTACCCGGCCCCCTTTGTCTCCCGCCATCATGCAGTGATGAGCTACTGCCGGGGTCAATGGTCGATTCGGGATGAAGGCAGCGGCCATGGAGTCTTTGTCAATGGCCGCAGGGTGGAACAGGCGGGCTTGTCTCTGGGGGATTCCATCTATCTGGTGGGTTTGAAGATCCTGGTGGGAACCGACTTCCTGTCCATCAATGACGGCCAGGATCGGGTCATTGTAAATCCCAGAAGCCTGGTACCTATTTCCGCTTTCGGGTCAGATTCCGCCGCAGGGCAGGGATATGGATTTCTGCCGGTGGATAGGGATCCCTCCAGGAAGGAGAAGGAGGCATTTAACCGTCTGCCTCGCCGAAAAGCGCCCCTGCATCCGGCCACCATCCGGATTGAGGAGCCGCCCATGCCCCTAAACGACAAGCAGATTCCTCTCCTGCTGCGCATGGGCGGTTCCATGGTAATGGGGGGAAGCTCGCTGCTGCGGGGAAGCTATGCCTCCATGCTCAGTATGGTATTATTTCCCATGATGACCCAGAAATATACAGAGAAGCAAAGGGCAGAATATGAGGAACGCCGGGTGAAGAAATATCGCCTTTATCTGCAGAGAAAATACCAGGAAATCCAGGAGGAATGCCAGAAGGAGGAGCGGATCCTGAATCGGAATTACCCGGATCTGGCCCATATTCTTCAGTTTCCGGTGAAGGGAGAAGGTCTGTGGGAGCGGAGGAACGTGGAGTCGGATTTCATGAGCCTGCGCCTGGGGCATGGCCAGATCCCCCTGCTGGGGGAGTACGAATATCCCCAGGAGCGTTTTAACCTGGATGAGGATTTTCTGGAAGATGAGATGCATCAGCTGACAGATCAGAAGGCCATGCTGGAACATGTCCCGATCCTCCTGCCCTTGCAGGACTATGTGGTCAGCAGCGTGATCGGCAGTCAGGGGGACAGACTGGCTTTGCTGAAATGTCTGATTCTGCAGGTGGCCATGCAGCATAGCTATGATGAGGTCAGGATGGTATTCCTGATGGAGGCGAAGGATCTCAGCCAGATACCGGAGGTTCGTTATCTGCCCCATGTCTGGGAAGAGGATGGAAGTCTGCGCTATATTGCCACGGATACCGCCGGAGCCTATTTGATCGGGGAGCAGATCCGTAAGGAATTGGAGGAGGTATTGGAGAAACCCCAGGAATTGAGGAAAAGCCTGAAGGATCATCCTTTTTTCCTTATTTTTGCCTTCAGCAAGCGCATTCTCGACAGCATGGAGGTGCTGAAGACCATCTGGAGGGAAGAGAGGCATTGCTGCGTCTCCCTGATCACCTTCTTTCACCAGGTGCCCAAGGAAGCCCAGGCTCTGATCAAGCTGAAGCCGGATGGCTTTCATGTCCTGCAGGATCTGAGGGGAGGGGAAAAGGGGCAGAGTTTCCGCTTTCAGCTGGATGCTTATGACCGAAAAGAGGCATTGGCCGGCCTTCGCCGTCTGGCCAATATCAGACTGAGGAGGGAGGAGGGGACTTTTACCCTGCCCCGAATGCTCTCCTTCCTGGAGCTCTACGGGGTAGGCAGAGTGGAACACCTGAACCCCCTCAAGCGATGGGGGGAAAATGACCCGGGCAAGTCCCTGGCGGCTCCCTTGGGTCTGGCCGGGGACGGAAGCCGGTTTCCCTTGGATTTGCATGAAAAATATCAAGGACCCCATGGTCTTGTGGCAGGCAGTACAGGCTCCGGCAAGTCGGAGTTCCTGATTACCTATATTTTGTCCATGGCGGTCAATTACCATCCGGATGAGGTTGCATTTGTTCTCATTGACTACAAGGGAGGAGGTTTGGCCGGAGCCTTCGACAACCCGGCAGCCGGGATCCGCCTTCCCCATTTGGTGGGGACGATTACCAACCTGGACGGGGCTGCCATCAGCCGGTCGCTGGCCTCCATTCAGGCGGAGCTGAAGCGGCGGCAGCGGGTTTTTCAGGAAATCAAACAGGCTGGAAATGAGGGGACCATGGATATCTACGATTACCAGCGCCTCTGCCGGAATGGCAAGGTGACACAGCCCATGCCTCATCTGTTTATTATTTGCGATGAATTTGCAGAATTGAAGGCACAGGAGCCGGAATTCATGGAAGGGCTGGTTTCGGCAGCTCGCATCGGCCGAAGCCTGGGCATTCATCTGATTTTGGCCACCCAAAAACCCTCCGGTGTGGTCAACGACCAGATCAGCAGCAACAGCCGCTTTCGGGTCTGTCTCAAGGTTCAGACACGAAGTGATTCGGAAGAAATGCTTCGCCGGCCGGAGGCGGCAGAGCTGAAGGAGACCGGGCGTTTCTATCTGCAGGTGGGCTATAATGAGTACTTTGCCCTGGGCCAGTCCGCCTGGTGCGGGGCAGCCTATGAGCCCCAGGATACCGTGGTGGCCAATCGGGAGGATAGCGTGGATTTTCTGGATGATATGGGACGGAAGGTCATCCGGGTTAAGCCTCCCAGGAAGAAAAGGGAGACAGAAGTCAGCCAGCTGGTGGCCGTGGTGCGTTACCTGTCCCACCTGGCCCACAGGGAGGGCATCCGGCAGAAAAATCTCTGGATGGAGCCCCTTCCTCCCCAGATCTCCCTCCAGAGGCTTTTGGCAGAATATGACCCGGAGAAGGAGGGTCCGGGAGAGCCTGGCCGGCAGGGGAGGGGAATCAGGGCTGTGATTGGGATGGCAGATGATCCGGAGGGTCAGACCCAATATCCCCTGGAGCTTGACTTCCAAGCCTTACGTCACCTGGTTATTGCCGGAGAGAACCGGGGCGGCAAATCCACCCTGGTGGAAACTATTCTCTATTCCCTGGCCAGCCTCTACGGGCCAGACCAGGTGCAGTTTTATCTTCTGGACTTGTCCAGTAAGCTGCTTTCGGTCTTTGACTGTCTGCCCCACTGCGGCGGGGTATTTACGGACGGAGAAGAAAGTCAGATTTCGGAGCTCTTTGGGCTGGTCCGCTCCCTGATCGAGGAAAGAAAGGCTCTTTTTCAGGCATCCCGGGTCAACAGCTATGAGGCCTACCTCCAGATCGGGGGGCTGCCCCTGATCTATGTCGTCGTGGATGGTGCCCCGGCCCTTCAGAACTGGAAGGAAGGCCAGGAGATTTATATGAATCTGAATCACTATCTGAAGGAGGGGGGTACCTACGGGATCAAATTCATCCTGACCTGTGCCAGAATCTCAGAGCTTTTGGTGAGAATTCAGCAGGAGATCGGCACAGGAATCGGGATTCAGGCTAAGGATCGGTTTGAGTATCAGGATATCCTGGGAGAAAGATGCAGCATCCGGACGGCGGCCCAGAAGGGACGAGGCATGTGTCTGGTGGGGGGAAGACCCCTGGAATTCCAGACAGCCCGCTTCCAGGCCGGTCATACGGAACAGGAGAGGATTCAGGCTTTGGGGCGGGAGCTGCAGAAGCTGGCAGACCGGTACCGGGGGCAGGGAAGAGCCCGGCGCATATCCGTCTTTTCTCCGGAACAAACCTACCAGGACTTCCTGGAGGGTCTGGAGGGAAATAGGATTCCCATCGGCTACTCCCTCCGGGACAAGAGAAAGATCTGCATGCCCCTCAAGCAGCTTTTCTGCACCACGGTCTATCTGGGCAATCCTAAGGCCAGGGAGGTTTTATTGGGCAACTTCCTTCAGGCTTATGCCTGGAACCGCATGGATCTGATTCTGGTTAAGGCCTCGAAAGACAGCCTGTTCGACACAGAATCTTTTCGATCTCTTCTGGACCAATATCCGGCAGACTTGCAAGTCCTGGACAGCACAAAGGAAGACAGCGTGAGATTATGGGAGCTGCTGGCCGCCCAGATCAAGGAGAGAAGAAGGAATCCGGCCCAAGCCCAGGCATCGGTTTCCAGCATCTGCAGGCCCCTGATGGTTTTCTTTGAACGCTATCTGGATTACTGTGCTTACGGGGATGAATCCTGCAATGCCATCATGCCCTCTATCTATCAGAAGGGGAAAGGTCTGTCTATCTATTTTACCGCCTTCTTCTATCCGGGAGACGATCATCGCATTGGGACAGATCCCACCTATCAGGCCTTCAATCCGGACGCTTTTCAGCTCTTCTTCGGTGGCTGTTTTCACCGGCAGAGTCTGGCAAGCCTTCCCGGGGAATTTGCCAATCGTAGGGAGCCTGCCAGGAAGTACGGATCCCTGCTGATGCATTACCGGGGTGCCTTCTACCCCCTCCTGATGCCCTGCGGCCCCCAGGAGGAGGAAGAGGCAGATCCCGATGAAATGCCCATTATCTGAGAGGAGGTTTCTATGGAAAAAATATGGATTTCCCTTGCTGTGCCTGCGCTGGGAGCAACCTATGACCTGTCCCTGCCGGATTTCCTTCCGGTGGGGCAGCTGATCCGTCTGCTGACAGAGGCCTTGGCAGAGATTTCCGGAGGAGAATATATTTCCTCCAAAGGGGAGCTGCTCTGCCGGGGGGAGGCTGGCGGAGTTCTGGATCCGGCTCATACGCTGGGGGAATATGGCATACAAAACGGAGAAGAACTGCTGCTGTTCTAGCAGTTCTTCTCCGATGTCTTTCCCGGCTTTAATCCTGCAGGAGAAAGGTAAAGACTTCCTTCCCCAATCGGATCTGATCCCCACTCTTGAGGGGATAGGCATAGTCTGCCCGGGAGGGCTGGGCGGCGACGGCTTCCGGATTGCTGGTCAAGAGGTGGTTCCCGTTGAGCCAGGTTTCCCTGCGGCCACTGATATCCGCCAGGTAGAAGACTCCCTTCCAAAAGAGGATAGCCGCATGACAGCGGGAGATGGTCTTTTGGTCGGTCGGAAAGCCATAATCCTGGAAGAGAAGATCCGGCCGCCTGCTTAGGCGTCCAAAGAGAAAGCGGGTCTTGTTGATGGGAACCTGTTGGCCGGTCTGCTCCCGGCGCAGGATGGCGTAGCGATAGGCGGGCATTCCATTGGGAAGCAGCCCACAGGGAGGAGCCAGGGGGTCTGCCAGGGTGATGGAAATGGCGGCAATCTCCTCTTCTTCCGGCTCCTCGTCCTCAATGGTATTCCAGAGGACAGCTTCCGTGAAAAAGTCCGGATCCTCCGCAAAGAGGCTCATGGTAAAGAACCGATCCCAGGGATTGGGCATGTACATGGGCTTCATATCAAAATGCTTCAGCACCAGATTAAAGAGCTGGATGTAATCGGCATTTTCCCTTTCCGACTCCTGGGAGGTGAGTTGGTAGAGGGCTTCCATCAGGCTATCCATGGTATGGTCAAGGGAAGACTCCCCATAGGACAGTTGGGTCAGTCGATCCAGGTCAGCCCCATAGCGGTCTTCGTCCTCCAAAAGCTCCGGATAACGACGGATGAAAAAATAGGTAAAGAGAATCACATCCCGTCGTTGGACATTTCCCGGGTTGGCCGGTCTTCGATAGATGCGCTCAATGGCATCCAGATGGTGAGAGTAGCTGTCCACAAAGTACTGGATCGAGCTGAGGAAGGGGCGATCCTGCCGGGCATCCAGGGGCGCCCGCCGATATTCGATATTGGCGGCGGCGGCTCTCCGCCTGATGCTGGAGGCAGTGCGAACCTGTTGGGGGCTGGCTATGGTGGTTGGGAGCCAGCCTCCGGTATTGAAGAGGGCTCGAACCAGGTCGTTGAGTTTGGGCCTTCCCTCCTCTGTCAGGCCTACCGCCACATCCGTAGTGAAATCCTCCGACAGACCGGTAAGGGGGTTCTTCCGCTTCCCTATCCTGGTATAGGTGGGATATAGAATGGCAAGATAGGAGGCCATGCGCAGAAAGTCCTGGCGGATGGTCAGAGACAGACCGGAGAATTCCTTTTGATTGGCCAACATATAGTGCAGCAAATCCTGATCTGCCTGGCTCTCCGGAACCGGGTTGGCAAAGAGCAGCTTCATCTTGTCCTGCAGCTGAAAGGTCATGCCTACAGAGGCATCCGCTGCCGTATAGGATGCGGATGCCAGAGCAGACTGATAGCGAGCCAGCAAAGACTGGGCATGCTTCCAGTTGTAGGCGGTGGGACGATTCTGGCAGTAATAATAGATAAAATGGCTGGGATTGCGGAAGCAATAGGTATCCTGTCCGCAGGCCATCAGGAGCTCTTGGGTGGCTTCCGTATCCATATAGAGGGAATAAGCTACCTTAAAAGGGGTATCCTTATACAGTTTCACCGGAGCATCGTTCAGGTAGGCCATCCAGGTCGTTCGGGACAGGGCAATATCCTGCTTCTTCGAGATCAGATGGAGCTCCCGAGCCAGGGCTTGGTTAAAGGCCTCCGGCCAGGGAACATTCAGACTATTGGTCAGGTCGGCATAGGACTCCCCGCAGAGGCTGGCCACCTGATCCAGCAGTCCCCTATAGTGCTTCTGCAGATAACGCCGGATGACATAGCTTACCGTGCACAAGGTGGTGGGGTCATTGAGATAATCCCGCAGCTCCTTGCCCCTGGCATACAGACGCATCCGGGCATCGGACTCTTCGATTTTCCGGCGCCAGACCTGATCCACCTGGCGCTGGAGGATGGTGGTAAAATATGCCATAACTTACAGGGCTTGCTTGAGAGCCTGAGCCAGCTGATCCGGACAGGAGGTATTCTTGAATCCGCATCGGATGCCCTCCAGGCGTTCAATGACTTCCCTGGCCTCCATGCCCTCCGTCAGGGCGCTGATGCCCTTCAGATTGCCGTTGCAGCCCCCTACAAAATGCAGGTCATGAATCTTTCCATCTACCAGCTCAAAGGAAATCTCCTGAGAGCAGGTTCCTCTCGTCTTATATACCATATCGCACACTTCCTTTCCGGTTTCTCTCGCCTTGGGCCGGCTTCATTGCCTTTTTGAGCCTGGCGTGGTATGATAAGAATGGTTTTGGGATTGCAGCCGCATGAGAGTGCGGAGCAATCTGCCTAGACCTATTATATCAAATACAGGGAAAAAATCCACAACTGTTTGAGGGACATAGGGGATAGCAG
>CAVLCU010000089.1:0-10748 GCA_963661545.1 Lachnospiraceae bacterium
GCCAGCACGAGGATATCTTCAATATGATGCATCGAATCTGACGGGAGGACCAGCATGATTAATATATTTGAGGTAAATGAGACCAATCAGATGATTGCCCAGGAGAACCTGGATGTGCGGACGATTACCCTGGGAATCAGTCTGATGGACTGCATTGATTCCAGCCTGGATAAGCTGAATCGAAGAATCTACGATAAAATCACAACCAAGGCCAGGCACCTGGTACAGATCGGAAGAGAGATTGAGGCGGAATATGGGATTCCCATTGTCAATAAGCGAATTTCCGTGACCCCTATTTCCCTGGTGGGAGGTGCGGCCTGCCATACACCGGAGGATTTTGTCTCTGTTGCCCAAACCCTGGATCGGGCCGCCAATGAGGTGGGGGTGAACTTCCTGGGGGGATATTCTGCCCTGGTATCGAAGGGAATGACCAAGGCAGATGAGCTTTTGATTCGGTCGATTCCCATGGCCCTGGCTCGGACGGAACGGGTCTGCAGCTCGGTTAATGTGGGTTCCACCAAGACAGGCATCAATATGGACGCCGTTAAGCTCATGGGGGAGATTGTGAAAATGACAGCGGAGAGCACCAAGGACAACAGCTGTCTGGGCTGCGCCAAGCTGGTGATCTTCTGCAATGCGCCGGACGACAATCCCTTCATGGCGGGAGCCTTCCACGGAGTGACGGAGGCGGATGCCATCATCAATGTGGGGGTTTCCGGCCCCGGTGTTGTGAAGCATGCGCTGGAAAAGGTTCGGGGGGAAAGCTTTGAGGTTTTGTGTGAGACCATTAAGAAGACTGCCTTCAAGGTGACCCGGGTTGGCCAGCTGGTAGCCAAAGAGGCCTCCAGAAGGCTGGATGTTCCCTTTGGGATCGTAGATCTTTCCCTGGCTCCTACCCCGGCGGTAGGGGATTCTGTGGCAGAGATTCTGGAGGAGATTGGTTTGGAGGCCCCGGGGGCTCCGGGTACAACGGCTGCCCTGGCCCTGCTGAACGATCAGGTGAAAAAGGGAGGGGTTATGGCTTCCTCCTACGTGGGGGGCTTGAGCGGAGCTTTTATCCCGGTCAGCGAAGACCAGGGGATGATCGATGCGGTGAACAGGGGGGCTTTGAGCCTGGAAAAGCTGGAGGCTATGACCTGTGTCTGCTCTGTGGGATTAGATATGATTGCTATTCCGGGAGATACCAAGACCTCCACGATCTCCGGTATTATCGCAGATGAGATGGCCATCGGTATGGTCAATCAGAAGACCACCGCCGTCCGCCTGATTCCGGTCATCGGCAAGGGAGTAGGGGAGACGGTAGAGTTCGGCGGCCTTCTGGGTTATGCGCCGATTATGCCGGTGAATTCCTTCTCCTGCGAAGCCTTTGTGAACCGGGGCGGAAGGATTCCGGCTCCCATCCACAGCTTTAAGAACTAGCATCCCACCTCAGGGGCGCAAAATGGGCAGGGGGCGGGAATATTCGTGAACAAAGGGCTGGTGACTCTTCTGGGCCTTTAGGCTTTCATAGAGATTGGAGGCGAAGAGGTCTTTTTCATAGCAGCCAGGAGGCAGACTGCCGGGTTTGGATACCAGGGGCAGGCTGCCTTCTTTTTTTATGGAGGAGAGAAGCTCGGGGCAGGCTCCCAGCCCCAGGATGCGGGCAAAGGCGGGAGAGCAGGCAGCCGCCGCATCCTGGGGCCTGATTCCCAGAAGAATATGGAGCAGGGCTCGCTGAATATGAGTCAGAGTATCATTGCGGGTCTTCAGGAGCAGGGAAAATTGGGAAAAAGAGGCATATTGGTTCTGAAGACGCAGAATGCGACGGGCCAGATCCCGGGGTAAGTCCAGATATTGGTTCAGGGAGGATTCGGTTTCCTTCAGGAGCTGATAGCGCAGGGGAAGAGAAAAGTCATCCTCCTGCAGACAGGTATTTGCCTGGCAAGCCCTCTGGATCAAGGGGTAGATCCTGGCCGGAACCTGGTCTTGAATGGCTGTGGGATCCTGCTTCAGCAGGAATTGCCGAATGGCAGTGGCAGAGCTATATCCCTTCGAGAGGGAGGAGGAGTGATATCCGCTGCCGATTCTTTGCAGGGTTTTGGGCTGAATGTTGCTGCCAGTCTGCAAAAGAGCCTGACAATAGGCAAGACCCAATATATTGTTGGGAGCCAGGAGAAAGGCTTGCAGATCCCCTTCCGTGGCAAAGGGAAGGTTGAATTCGGGAAGGCAGGCGGCCAGGGCCAGCATGCGAGCCTTGGGAAAGGAGTGTCCCTCGCTTAAGGCTGCCTGCAGACCATGCCGGTAGCAGGCAGGCTCCTGAGACAGGAGGTCGGCCAGGGCCAGGAAGGGCTCTATCTGCCCGGCTTCACTTCCAAACCAAAGCTGGTCCACCACTCCCAGTCCCTGCAAAAGAGCCACCGCCCCCTGGGCAAAACGGGGGGCGCTGGCTGCAGCACAGGCACAGGGCAGCTCCAGCACAAGATCTGCTCCGCACAGCAGGGCCATTTCTGCCCGCAGGAACTTATCAAAGATGGCAGGACATCCCCGCTGGACATAGTCCCCGCTCATAAGGACGATAATAGAATCTGCACCGGAACGCCGACGCACTTCTTCCAGCTGGTAGGCGTGTCCCCTATGCAGAGGATTATATTCTGTAATAATAGCGGCAATCTTCATGACTACAGTATAGGTGAAGAAGGACAAAATGACAATAGGGCTTTTGGCATATTTCACAAGGGTTATGGTGAAATGCCCAGATTGTACTGCAAAAAATACAGAAAACCGGTGTTAAAAAATTAACTTTTCTTGTGGCTCCCTGATAAAGAGGCTATAATCTTGGTTAGTGGAAACAACTTAACTGTTGTTGTGAAAAGTGATATCGAATCGAAAGGAGTTCATCAGAGAAAATGGGATTCATTGAAACGATTAAGGCCAGGGCAAGGGCCAACAAGAAGACAATCGTACTTCCGGAGAGTGAGGACAGAAGAACTTATCTGGCTGCCGAGAAGGTATTAAAAGAGGGAATCGCAGATCTTATTATTATCGGCAGTGAGGAAGCGGTGAAGAAGGGAAGCGAGGGTCTGGATATTTCCGGCGCCACCATCGTGGATCCGGCCACCTCCCCCAGAACCCAGACTTATATTGACAAGTTCGTAGAGCTTCGTGCCAAGAAGGGAATGACACCGGAGAAGGCCAAGGAGATCCTGCTTCATGATTATCCCTATTATGGATGTATGATGGTAAAGATGGGGGACGCAGACGGAATGGTTTCCGGCGCCTGTCATTCCTCAGCGGATACCTTAAGACCCTGCCTGCAGATTCTGAAGACAAAGCCGGGTACCAAGCTGGTATCTGCCTTCTTCCTGATGGTTGTGCCGGATTGTGAATATGGGGAGGAAGGGGTCTTCGTCTTCGCCGACTGCGGTCTGAACCAGAATCCCAGCTCTGAGGAGCTGTCTGCCATCGCTGGGTCCTCCGCAGAGACCTTCCGTCTGCTGGTACAGAAGGAGCCCAAGGTTGCTATGCTTTCCCACTCCTCCAAGGGCAGTGCCAAGCATGCAGATGTAGATAAGGTAGTAGAAGCCGTGAAGATCGCCCATGAAGAATATCCGGATCTGGAGCTGGACGGAGAACTGCAGTTGGATGCAGCTATTGTTCCGGAGATCGCCGCTTCCAAGGCCCCTGGCAGCCATGTGGCAGGACATGCCAATGTGTTGATTTTCCCGGATCTGGATGCAGGAAATATCGGCTACAAGCTGGTACAGAGACTGGGAAAGGCAGAAGCCTATGGCCCGGTTACCCAGGGAATTGCAGCTCCTGTCAACGACCTGTCCAGAGGCTGCTCTGCAGATGATATCGTTGGAACCGTAGCCATCACTGCTGTACAATGCGCTGCACAATAAATGTCCATGGAGGAAAGTTGCAATGAAAGTATTAGTAATTAACTGTGGAAGTTCTTCCTTGAAGTATCAGCTCATAGATTCCGATACCGAAGAGGTCTTGGCCAAGGGCCTGTGCGAGCGGATTGGCCTTGACGGAAGATTGGTCTATCAGAAGGCCGGCGGTGAGAAGGAGATTACAGAGGCTGCCATGCCGACTCATAAGGAAGCCATTCAGATGGTGCTGGATGCCCTGACCAATGACAAGACCGGAGCCATCAAGAGCTTAAGCGAGATTGATGCCATTGGACATCGTGTGGTACATGGAGGCGAGAAGTTTGCCAGCTCTGCCATTGTGGATGACAGCATGATCGAGGCTTTGCAGGAATGCACCGAGCTGGCTCCCCTGCACAATCCCGCCAACCTCATAGGAATCAATGTATGCAAGGAGCTTATGCCGGGAGTTCCCATGGTAGGAGTGTTTGATACCGCATTTCACCAGACCATGCCGCCTAAGGCTTATCTCTACGGCTTGCCCTATGAGTATTATGAGAAGTACAAGGTGAGAAGATATGGCTTCCACGGAACCTCTCACAGCTTTGTATCCAAGGAAATGGCCAGATTCCTGGGCCTGGATCTGAACCATTCCAAGATGATCGTCTGCCATCTGGGCAACGGTGCCTCCGTAACCGCTGTTGTCAATGGCAAATGCGTGGACACCAGCATGGGTCTGACCCCCCTGGAAGGTCTGGTGATGGGAACCCGTTCCGGAGACATTGATCCGGCCATTATCGAATTCATTGCCAAGAAGGAGAAACTTGACATGGCAGGGGTTATGAATGTCCTGAACAAGAAGTCAGGCGTATATGGCCTGTCCAGGGGTCTGTCCAGCGATTTCCGCGATCTGGAGGAGGCGTCCGAGCAGGGCAATGCATATGCAGCAGAGGCTCTGGAAGTATTTTGCTATCATGTAGTGAAAACCATCGGCTCCTATGTGGCAGCCATGAATGGGGTAGATGCCATTGCCTTTACGGCCGGAATCGGAGAGAATGCCCCCATCGTCCGGGAAGCAGTGGTAGACAGCCTGGGATATCTGGGAATCACCCTGGATCCGGAGAAGAACCAGCTGCGGGGCAGCAATATGAAGATCTCTACCGAGGATTCCAAGGTAGCAGTTTGTGTCATTCCCACCAACGAGGAATTGGCCATCTGCCGTGAGACGGTTGCCTTGCTGAAATAAGTCCCCCTCTTTTGAAATATATTCTTGACAAATCCCCCTGCGCTGGGTATACTTGTTGGAGTGTGATTAGGAGACAGGTATGTTGCTTGATTTATCAAAACTGCTGCTGCAGGATGGAAAATCGCTGACTGCCCAGGCAGATCTGGAAATGACAGAATTGAGATTCCGGATGGGCAGATTTCCCCTGGTGAGGAAAACGCCTCTTGCCCTTACGGTAGTCAACACAGGGAATCGTATGCTTGCCATCAAAGGCAGGGGAGAGATTGTCTTGTCCATTCCATGTGCCAGATGTCTGGAGCCGGTGGAATATCTCTTTTCTCTTGATTTCGAGAGGGAAGTGGATATGAAGCTGACCAAGGAAGAGCGAGAGAGACAGCTGGAGGAAACCAATTTCATGGAAGGCGAGCAGTTGAATCCGGATGTGTTGGCGCGCAATGAGCTTCTGATCCATTGGCCGATGCGGGTGCTGTGCAAGGAGGACTGTAAGGGAATCTGTAGCTGTTGTGGTGCCAATCGGAATCATACGCCCTGCGCTTGTGACAGAGACCAGGGTGACCCACGGATGGCTGCCATAAGAGATATATTCAGCAAATGCAAGGAGGTGTAATAGAATGTCCATCTGCCCGAAGAATAAATCATCCAAAGGAAGACGTGACCAGAGAAGAGCGAACTGGAAAATGTCCGTTCCCAATCTGGTACCCTGCAGCAAGTGCGGCGCATTAATGATGCCCCACAGAGTATGCAAGGCTTGCGGAACTTATAACAAGAAGCAAGTCATCGCTATGGATGAGTGATAAGAGAACATTGACAGGCTGCCGCTGAGATGAAGTGGCAGCCTCTTTGTATATTTGACAAGATTATCCGGTACATGCTATACTTGGTGCTGTGTGCCGATGGCATACGCTTGATGCGAATCGGTGAAAAGCGAAGCCGAGAAGCTGCTTCGCGGGGATCAACCGCAGAACCAATGAACAGAAGAGGTATCTGAGTATGAGAATAAGAAAAATGATTTTGGCTGCCACTTGCTGTCTGTGCACTGCTATCCTTCTGACAGGCTGCTCTTTGACGGATGTGTTCAACAATTTAGTCGGTGATCCTGCCACAGAGCAAGAGGACAGTTCCAGTGTCAGCACCAGCTCTGCCCGGCAGGAAGTGGATGTGAAGGAAGTAGATGCCAGTCTGCAGGCACCCACCTTCAGTGCTGATCTGACAGGAACAACCAGGCTGACTAAGGGCTGCACCTTCTCCATGGCTTGTCCGGCCACGGTAAGCGATGGAGGCCAGGTAAGTTATCAATGGTACAAGAATAATGTGAATTCCAATGGGGGAGGAACCCTGATCGCCGGTGCCACGGAGGAAGCCTACACGGTGGATACCTCCCAGGAGGGTACGGTCTACTATTATGTGGTGGCTACCAATACCAAGGGAGACAAGATCAATAAGTCCACCAGCACCATAAGAGAGGTGGTGGTGTGGCCTTTGGGAACCTGGCAGCAGGATGAGACCGGCTACCGGTATGTTCTGGAGGATGGGACCTATCCTGCTGATTGCTGGATCGACATAGATGATAATACCTATCATATGGATGCTGACGGTCATAGAAGCACCGGATGGTACCAGGAGGGAGATTATCAATTCTATTTCAATGAGGCTGGTGAGCTTCAGAGGAATACCACCTCTCCGGAGGGATATGTCCTGAACGAACACGGGATTCGTGTCTCTTGATGAGCCGGTAAGAAGGACATCAGACAGATAGATACCCGGCAGGGATGTCAAGGGCGAGAAAGCAGGTGCGAAGAGAATGGGAGAACTGGTTCGAGTTGTAGTGGATGCCATGGGCGGAGATTATGCGCCGACGGAACCGGTAAAGGGGGCCGTGGAGGCTCTGAAGGAAAGTGATCGCCTCTACCTCTATCTGGCAGGCAAGGAGGAGGTCTTGCGGCAGGAGCTGGCCAAATATTCCTACCCGGCAGATAGACTGGAGATCCTTCCGGCTACTGAGGTAATCGAGACAGGAGAACCTCCGGTGAAGGCCATCCAGAGTAAGAAGGATTCCTCCCTGGTGGTAGGAATGACCAAGGTGCGAAAGGGAGAGGCAGATGCCTTTGTTTCCTCCGGAAGCACGGGCGCTGTATTGGTGGGAGGTCAGGCCATTGTTCGGAAGATCCGGGGGGTGGAGCGGGCTCCCCTGGCCCCCTTGATTCCCACAGAGCAGGGACTTGCCCTGCTGATTGACTGCGGAGCCAATGTAGATGCCAGACCCTCTCATTTGGTGCAATTTGCCATTATGGGGTCCATATATATGGAAAGTGTGGTAGGCATCCGCAAGCCCCGGGTGGCTATTGTCAATATCGGCGCAGAGGAAGAGAAGGGCAATGCCCTGGTGAAGGAGACCTTTCCCCTGCTGAAAGCCAACAAGAATATTCATTTTATCGGCAATATCGAGGCTCGGGATATTCCAAAGGGAGCTGCAGATGTGATTGTGACAGAGGCTTTTGTGGGAAATGTCATCCTTAAGCTTTACGAAGGGGTGGCCTCTGTTCTGATGAAGAAAATCAAGACCGGTATGCTGTCGGATTTTCGCAGTAAGATAGGGGCCCTGCTGGTGAAACCGGCTCTGAAGACAACCTTGAAGGGCTTCGATGTATCCGATCACGGCGGCGCTCCCCTGCTGGGACTGCGGGGGCTGGTGGTGAAGACCCATGGAAGCTCCAAGTCCGTGGAATTCAAGAATTCGATCTTACAATGTATCCAATTTAAGGAAGAAAAGATCAGCGAGAAGATACAGGAACGTCTGGCAGCGGAAGAAACAAAGTGAGGGAGACAGGCCATGGAACTGGATAAGTTGGGAGAGATCATTGCCGGGGTCCTGAAGGTGGATGTCAGAGAGATTACGCCGGAGACCACATTTCTGGAGGATCTCAATGCGGATTCCCTGGATATGTTCCAGATTCTGATAGGTATTGAAAAAACCTTTGATTTGACAATTTCTGCAGAGAAGGCAGAGAAGATGGTGTCCGTGGGGGATGCGGTGGAGGAGATCCGACGGGCAAGAGGATAGGATATGCGGGGCTGTCCGAAGAAGGGGACTTCTGGGATAGCCCTCTTTTGAGTGCAAAGCAGTGACCAACAGGACGGCGGACCAGGCCTTGCCTATCCTGGAAAGCTGGCTGCCGGACTGGGAGAAGTTACTACAAGAGGAAAATTATGGAAAAGTTTGAGAAGATTCGAGAGCTGGAGCAGAAGACAGGCTATCGCTTTCAGAAGTTTGACTGGCTGGTGCTGGCCATGCGTCACAGCTCTTATACCAATGAACATCATATCGAGCGTCTGCATTGCAATGAACGGCTGGAATTCCTGGGGGATGCCGTGCTGGAGCTGGTGTCCAGTGAGTTCCTGTATACCAATTATCCCGAGATGGCAGAGGGAGAGCTGACCAAATTACGGGCCAGTCTGGTTTGTGAGCCCACCTTGGCTTACGATGCCAGAGCCCTGTCCCTGGGAGATTATCTGCTGCTGGGCAAGGGAGAAGAGGCTACCGGAGGCAGGCAGAGGGATTCCATTGTCTCCGATGCCATGGAAGCAGTGATCGGGGCCATTTTCATGGATGGGGGATTCGAGGCCGCCAAGGGCTTCATCCTGCGGTTTGTCCTGGATGATGTGGAGAATAAGCAGCTTTTCCACGACAGCAAAACCCTGCTGCAGGAGATGGTACAGAAAAGAGAGCAGGAGGAAGAGGTTACCTATGTGATTCTGGAGGCCTTAGGTCCGGATCATGATAAGAGCTTTAAGGCGCAGGTTCGGATCGGAGACCAGCCTGTGGGAGAGGGTATGGGACGGACCAAGAAGTCTGCAGAACAAAATGCAGCCTATCATGCCCTTTGCCGGATGAAGAAGAGGTAGGTAAGGCAGGTTTCTGATATGTACTTGAAAAGTATCGAGATGCAGGGGTTTAAATCCTTTGCCAATAAGATTCTCCTGGAATTTCATGACGGAATCACCGGAATTGTGGGTCCCAACGGCAGCGGCAAAAGTAATGTGGGGGATGCCGTCCGCTGGGTTCTGGGAGAACAGAGTGCCCGCCAGCTTCGGGGGGGCAATATGCAGGATGTGATCTTCTCCGGCACAGAGACCCGCAAGCCTCTGGGCTTTGCTTCCGTTGCCATTACCCTGGACAATTCCGACCACCAGCTTAACATTGACTATGAAGAGGTGACTGTCACCCGGCGCCTCTACCGGTCCGGTGAGAGCGAGTATCTCATGAATGGGAAGAATTGCCGTCTGAAGGATATTAATGAATTATTCTATGACACCGGTATCGGTAAGGAAGGTTATTCCATCATCGGTCAGGGTCAGATTGACAAGATCCTAAGCGGTAAGCCGGAGGAACGCAGGGAGCTCTTTGATGAGGCTGCGGGAATTGTCAAGTTTAAGCGAAGAAAAACAGCCACTTTGAAGAAGCTGGAGGAGGAAGAGCAGAATCTGGTTCGGGTCACAGATATTTTATCCGAGCTTACCCGCCAGCTGGGACCTCTGGAGAAACAGTCCCAGAAGGCTAAGATTTATCTGCAGAAGAAGGAAACACTGAAAAGTCTGGATATCTCCCTTTTTCGAAGGGAATCCCACCGCATCGAGATCCTCCTGGGGGAGGTCCATGCCAAAAAGGATGCAGCCGAGGCGGAATTGAAGGAGACGGAGGAAGCTTTGGAAAGCACCCGCCGGGAATACGATGGCATCCAGGAGCAGATCGAGGACTTGGAGGAGGTTATCCGCGAAGCCCAGGAGGAGCATGCCCAGCATAAGCTCCACAAGCAGCAGCTGCAGGGTCAGATTGATGTTCTGCGGGAGCAGATTCACGCCGGACAGCAGAATCGGCACCATTATCAGGAGAGTATGAATCGGATCCGGGAGGATATCAAACGCCGCAGGGATGCCAGGACAGGGCTGGAGGAGGAACAGAAAAAGCTCCGTCTTCAGCTGCAGCAGGCCAAGGAGGAAGAAGGGGCGGCGGAAGCCTCCGTCCGGGAGCTGCAGGAGAAGATGCAAGAGCAGAACAGGCTGTCAGAGGAGGGCAAGAATGAACTGATCGAGCTTCTCAACCGCCGTTCCTCTGTGAAGGGCAAGATGCAGCGTTACGATACCATGCTGGAACAGATTGGTATTCGCAAGGCTGAGCTATCCCAGAAGATGCTGCATCTGAAGAGCGATGAAGCCCGGCAGACCGGCGACCGGGAGAAGCTGCAGGAGGACTATGACCGGATTACCCAGAAGGTTACTGCCCACAGGCAGCAGCTGGAGGAGAACCGACAGCAGCTGGAGAAGCTGCAGAAGGAGATCGGAGAGAAGAACCGTCAGCTGGAGATTGGACAGACCACATTTCACAGGGAGAATTCCCGGCTGGAGTCCCTGAAGGCCATTACGGAGCGCTATGAGGGCTATGGCAGCAGCATTCGCAGGATTATGGAGCAGAAGGATAAGAATCCGGGCATCCACGGGGTGGTGGCGGATCTGGTCCGGACAGAGAAGAAGTACGAGACGGCCATTGAAACTGCCCTGGGAGGCAGCCTGCAAAATATTGTCACAGATAATGAAAATACGGCCAAATATCTCATTGAATATCTCAAACGGGGGCATTTTGGCCGGGCAACCTT
>CAVLCU010000090.1:0-10725 GCA_963661545.1 Lachnospiraceae bacterium
GCCCCAGCAGCCTGGCTGCCTCGACCATATTCTTGCGCTTACAGTGCCGACCGCGCGGGGTATCTCACCCCATTCCTTTCAAGCAATTCTCTGGCTGTTGCATCAGCTCGGACAATTGCAATACAGCGTCCTCGGACTCCTATATGAAGTTCTCATTACTTACGGTTATTGTATAATCTTGATCATAAAATGTCAACGGGAAATTCACAGTTTCTTCACATTTTTCCGGGCTGTTTTGCCCTGACTTATCCGGTCTCATACCTTTATTCTCTCTGCCACGTCTCGGCTGAGAGCCAGCCTGGCATCCGCAGTACCGATGATCAGACCATCCTCTCTGTTCTGGATGATCTCCACAGAGCTGCCCTGCCGGATATGATATCTTTCCATGAATTCCAGAACCTCAGGCATTCCCAGCAGCCATTTGATTGTACAGACATTGCCGGGTTTTACATGCATTAAACTTCTCATGCTGACAATACCTCCTCTTTTTTTGTTTTATTGTAAACCCGTCAAAATCTGTTAGTCAATTCTAAGATTTTTTGTAAAAATCTTCCAATTTGCAAGATTTTCAGGAATTATTCTGCTTTTCTCAGTTAGCTTTTCCTTTGAAAACCTCCGCTTGCGGATAGTCAAAAGCCCACCCTGCGTTAGGGTGGACTTTTGACCATTACTTCAAAAATGTTTTAGCAATCTCCAGATCCTCCGGAGTTGTGATCTTGATGTTCCGATAATCTCCCGGAAACATATGAACCTCCTGCCGGCTCAGACGTTCCATTACCATGGCGTCATCTGTGATTCCCTCTTTGCAGGCGGTCTGCAGGCGATCGTGGGCAGTGCGAATAGCGTCATAGGCAAAGATCTGGGGGGTCTGAACCAGCCAAACCCGGTCTCGGGAAGGGGTCTCCTTCACCCTGCCCCCCTTGTCTACCAGCTTGATGGTATCCTTAGAGGGCATTCCCGCAATGGCTGTGCCATATTTTCTTACCGTTTCATAACCTCGTTTCAGAAGCTCCTGGCTAAGGAAGGGGCGGGCACCGTCGTGGATAAATACATAATCTGTCCCCTGACAGGCCAGGAGGCCTTGGTAAACCGAGTCATATCTCTCCTTCCCTCCTGCCAGAACCCGGGTGACCTTGGTCAGGCGGTATTGGCCAACCAGCTCCTCCTGACAGTAGGAAATGGCATCCGGCGAGGTAACTAAAAGGATGTCATCGATCAGGGGGGACTTTTGAAAGCAAGCCAGGGAGTAATAGAGCAGGGGCTTGCCCTCCAGCTCCAGGAATTGCTTGGGAATCTTGCTTTCCATGCGCTTTCCCCTGCCTGCCGCCAATACGATGGCAGTACATTTTGCCTTGTCTCCTTCCATACTTCCCCTCCCCTATAGACTCCAGGAGTCACAGCACCCCCAGACAGCATCTGATCCACACCTGCCGGATCCCCCCCCCGGCTTATCTCTCTCCCAGCTTGAGATTGGGAACGGCATTCAGATCCCAGCCGTGTCGGGTTCCCTTGAGATATTCATAGTAGGCTGCTGTTCCGATCATGGCAGCATTGTCGGTGCAATAGATGGGGGAGGGATGGTAGAAATCGATCCCCTCTGCCTGGCAGGCTGCCGCCATGGCCTTGCGCAGAGCACTGTTGGAAGCCACTCCTCCGGCGATGGCCAGTTTCTTCATGTGATAATCCTTGGCTGCCCGGATGGCATTGTCCACCAGAACATCTACCACCGCCTGCTGGAAGGAGGCTGCCACATCTGCCTGACAAATCTCCTGCCCAGCCATATGACACTGGTTCAGGTAGTTGAGAACGGCTGATTTCAGGCCGCTGAAGCTGAAATCATAGGGGGCATCCTCAATATGGGCTCTGGGAAAGGCCAAAGCATCTGCATTCCCCTCCCGGGAAACCTTGTCGATCTTGGGACCTCCGGGATATCCCAGGCCGATAGCCCTGGCCACCTTGTCAAAGGCCTCACCAGCCGCATCATCCCGGGTTCGTCCCAGGATCTCGAATATCCCGTAGTCCTTGACGATTACCAGGTGGGTATGGCCGCCGGAAATGATCTCACACAGGAAGGGGGGCTCCAGATCCGGATGCTCGATATAATTGGCAGAAACATGTCCTTCGATGTGGTGCACTCCCACCAGGGGAAGCTGGCGGGCATAGGCGATGGCCTTGGCCTCTGCCACTCCCACCAGGAGGGCTCCCACCAGGCCGGGACCATAGGTCACGCCGATGGCATCCAGATCATCCAGAGTCACATGAGCCTGTTTGAGGGCCTCCTCTATCACCTGGTTGATCCGCTCCATATGCTTGCGGGAAGCAATCTCCGGAACCACACCCCCATAGAGGGTATGAATGTCAATCTGGGAGGAAATGATATTGGACAAGATGGTCCTCCCGTTCTGCACTACGGCAGCAGCTGTCTCATCGCAGGAGCTTTCGATCCCCAGGACCAAAATGTCCCCCTGCCTCTCTTGCAATTCTTCCTCTTGTCCTTCCGTCCTTACTTCCCTCATTCTTCTCCTGCCTCATCCTCGAACTTTAATTCCCGACTCTTCCCGTCCTTGCCCAGCCAGGTGCGGGGGAAAATCTTGCGCACCTCCTCTAAGTACCACTCGGGATGCACCATGGAGGGGGAAAAGTGGGTCAGCCACATCTCCGATACCTGAGCCTCAGCTGCCAGGGCGGCGGCCTCCTGCATGGTCATGTGCTTATGCTCCCTGGCCTTGGCTGCCTTATCTGCCTCTCCATACATCCCCTCGCAGATAAAGAGATCGGAGTGCCGAGCCTGGTCTGCAATCCCCCCTATGGGACGGCTGTCGGTACAATAGGTCAGCTTAATGCCCTTGCGGTCTGCACCCAGCACCATATCCGGGGTATAGCGAATCCCATTTTCTTCTATAATATTGCCCTTCTGCAGAGGGTTCCACAAGCGCAGGGGGATTCCCTGGGCTCTGGCCCGTTCCGGATCGAACTTGCCGGAGCGCAGAATCTCCAGACTGTAACCATAGCAGACCATGTTGTGGCTGACCCGAAAGGCCTTGATCCTATAACCGGACAGTTCCAATACCACCTCCGGCTCTGTGACCTCCGTAAAACGGACATCAAAGGGAAGCTCCGGGGCAATCACCCGCAGGCTGTTCACCACCCGAGCCAGGCCCTTGGGCCCCACCAGGGTCAGGGGCTCTGTCCGCTCCGCATTGGCCATAGCCAAGAGGATCCCCGGCAAGCCGCTGATATGGTCGGCATGATAATGGGTAAAGCAGATCACATCCAGGGGTTTGAAGGTCCAGCCATGCTCCTTGATGGCGATCTGAGTTCCTTCCCCGCAGTCAATCAGCAGGCTGCTTCCGTTATATCGTGTCATCAGGGAGGTAAGCCAGCGATTGGGCAAGGGCATCATCCCCCCGGTTCCTAATAAACATACATCTAACATACAATCTCTTTCTTCCTTTGTGCGGATGGTTCCATGTCAGGTAGTCCCCCAGCCCCCAGGCAGGGGTGGGGTGTTCCCCTAGTGTAACACAAAATACTTCTCCGGTCAAAGATTGCTCTCCCTGCGGTTGGAGCTTTTGCGCAGGTAGTTGCCGATGTTGGTCAGACACATCAATAGGGTTACCAGGAAGGTGCCTGGAATGAGGATGATCCACCAGCTGCCGGTTAGGAGAGCCTTTTCCGCCAGGGAAAGCATACTGCCCCAGGAAATGATCTCCAGGGGCAGACCCATGCCCAGGAAGCTTAAGGTGGACTCAGCCACGATGGCCGTGCGGACATTCATTACCACCATAAACATAATAGAAGCGATGAAATTGGGGGCCAGATGCCGTCCCAGGATGTGGAAGAAGCTGCCTCCCATACAACGGGAAGCCACCACATATTCGCTATTTTTCAGCTGCAGGACTTCAATCCGGACGACCTTGGCTATACTGGCCCAATTGGTAAGTCCAATGACCAGGGACAGGGAAAGCACATTGGCCTGGCCCAGGATGGCCTGAAAGAAAAGAACCAGCAGGAGGCTGGGCACGCTAAGGAAGATTTCCGTAAATCGCATCAGCAAGGCATCCAGCCAGGCGGGGGCGATTCCGCTCAGGGAGCCATAGACCACAGCGATCAGGGTAGAGATCAGGGTGGCCAGAAAGCCGATGGCGATGGAGATCCTTCCCCCATACCAGATTCCCGAGAAAATGTCCCGTCCCAGGGTATCTGTTCCAAAGAGGAATTCCCGGTTGGGCGCCACATTGCAATGCTTCAAATCCAGGTAGGAGGGATCCTTGGTCATCAGAAGCTCTGCCAGGAGGCAGCACAGGAGGATGGCAAGCAGGATTACCACAGAAAGCCGGGGATAATCCTTCCTGGCTTTTTTCCCCTGGGACACAGCCTGGGGCTCCGGCCGGATCCCCACCAGAGCAAACAAATCCTTTTCCCTCATATCCGTCTCTCCTCAACTCCTATCCGGTCTTCCATCTGGTCTGCCATCTGCTCTGCCTTGATCCGGGGATCAATGCGCTCATTGATGGCCTGCCCCAGCATGTTGCAAAAAATGACCAGAATTCCCGTCATCAGGCAAAGAACCATAAGCAGGTTATAGTCATGATATTGGGCACTTTCATAGGAAAGGGCCCCCACTCCCGGATAGGAAAAGACCGTCTCCACGATATAGGTTCCCCCAATGACATGGGGCACTGAGATGGCCATCAGGCTGATGTAGGCCGGCAGGACATTGCGCAGGCAATGTCCCAGAAGGATCTGCTTCCGGGACAGACCCTTGGCCTTGCCCAGCAAGACATAATCTGCCCGGGTCTCCTCCAGCAGCTTGTTGCGGATCATGTAGGCATAATACCAGAGATGCCCCAGCACCACAATGACCAGGGGCAGAATCAGATGGCGAAGGCGGTTGAGGATATCCCCCTGGCATCCCACATCATAGGCCCCGCTGCTGGGCAGCCAGTGAAGATTGACCGCAAAAATCAGAATCAAGAGGAGGGACAGCCAGAATTCCGGAATACAGCTGACCAGAGTTCCCCCCTTGCAGAGGATCTTATCCGGCCACCGGTCCTCGAACCAAGCACACAAAATCCCCAGACCTAAGGCTCCCCCAAAGGTGAGGACAAAGCCAATGCCTCCCAGGATCAGGGTATTGCCGATCCGCTGGCCGATCACCTCCAGGACATCCTGTTTGTACTTATAAGAGATGCCAAAATCCCCCTGCAAGGCCTTGCCCAGCCACCGCACATATTGGGTGGAAATAGGATCATTGAGTCCCAATCTCTCCCGGGCTTCCTCCTTTTCCTCCACGCTCATTTTCTCCACCCGCTCGCCGTAATAGCTCATCAGGGGATCCCCCGGTGCCAGCCGGGAGATGCAAAAGACAGCGATGGACAGAAAAAAGACGCTGGCCAGGAGAATTCCTATTTTTTTGCTAAAATAGAAAAAAAGCTGTCCTTTCATCCCTCTTCCTCCCTTCTCAGTAAACTTCCAGGGCGGCTAACGCCGCCTCCACCACGTGTGAAAGCACGCTGTGCAGCCCCACCACGGGACTAGCTTTGCGTCGCGAGCTTGCCCTCCTCCAACACCCCTTCCCGGTCAAAGGAGAGGGCGTCAAAGTTCACCAGCTTCCTCCTCCTCTCCCTCCTGGGATCCGGCTGGGGGATGGCTGACAGGAGAGCCCTGGTATAGGGATGGCGAGGATTGGCATAGAGGTCTCTGGTGGGAGCCAATTCCACCAGCTTCCCGCGATACATAACTCCCACCCGGTCACACAGATACTCCACCATGGCTAAGTCGTGGGCGATAAAGAGGATGGAGAAGCCATGTTCTTCCCGCAAATGTTGGAACAGATTGATAATCTGGGCCTGGATCGACACATCCAGAGAAGCCACCGGCTCATCGGCCACCAAAAGTCCCGGTTCCATGGAAAGTGCACGGGCAATGGATACCCGCTGTCTTTGACCACCGGAGAGCTGACCCGGATATTTATCCAGAAAATCCGCATCCATGCCCACATAATGGAGTTGAAATTCCGCCTCTGCCCGAAGACTTCCTCTGGGGGGAGTCCTGTGATGGATACGCATGGGCTCCGCCACAATATCCGCCACCTTCATCCGCTGATTCAGGCTGGACGCCGAATCCTGAAAAATAATCTGTCGATCCGCCTCCAGCAGCCTGTGGTTTTTGCGATATTCCTTTTTGTCGCAGGTGTTGATCCCTTTGTAAAGGATGCTGCCCTGCTCAGGCTGATAGACATTCATGATACAGCGGGCCAGGGTGGACTTGCCGGAGCCGGATTCCCCCACCAGCCCCAGGATCTCCCCCTTGCGCATCTGAAAGGACAGGTCATTCACCGCCCTGTGATACCCATGCCTTCCCTGGCGAAATCCATGGGTCAGGTGGCGGACATCCAACAAGATCTCCGGGGCAGACCGGGCAGAGAGGGAATCCCTCTGAGAGGGAGAAAACCCCTGCTGGGAAGGGGCAGGATCCCGCTGAGAGGTAGAAAACCCCTGCCGGGAAGGGGCAGGATCCCGCTGAGAGGTAGAAAACCCCTGCCGGGGCTGGGATTGCGGCCGGTCGGCCAGGCTGGCGGTCAATTGGGGAGCCTGGATCTGTGGTGCTCTGGGATCCAAAAGCCAGGTGGCCGCATAATGGGTATCGGTAATTCGAAAGAGGGGAGGTGCTTCCTGGTAATCGATCTCCAAAGCATAGGGATTACGACAGGCAAAGGCATCCCCCCGGGGCGGATGGATCAGGCTGGGGGGCATTCCCGGAATGGTCTTCAGGTGGGTAGAGCCCTTATTCAGGGCAGGCAGGGATTGCAAAAGCCCCCAGGTATAGGGATGACGGGGATCGTAATAAATCTCCTCCGCTGTCCCGATCTCCACGATTCTTCCCGCATACATGATGGCCACCCGGTCGGCTGCTCTGGCCACCACCCCCAGGTCATGGGATACCAGGATGGTAGCCGTTCCCATCTTGGCCTGAATCTCCCGGAGAAGGTCAAGAATCTGCGCCTGGATGGTCACATCCAGGGCTGTCGTCGGTTCATCGGCCAGCAAAATCCTGGGATTTGCCGCCAGGGCAATGGCCATCACGCTTCTCTGACGCATCCCTCCGGAGAAATGATAGGGATAAAGCCCACTGGTCTCCTCCGGTTTCTGAATCCCCACCAGCTCCAGCAGCCGAAAGACCCGCTGCTGCACCTCCTGCCGGGATAGCTTGGGCTGGTGAACCAAAATAGCCTCTGCGATCTGCCTGCCTATGGGAAGGGTGGGATTCAGAGCAGTCATGGGATCCTGGAAGACAAAGGAGAAGAAGCTGCCTCGAAGCCTCTGCATCTCCTTCTCCGAGTAGGAGCTAATATCCTGCCCATTTGCCAGGATTCTTCCTCTCTCTATGGAGGCCGCGGGGGGCAGAAGCTTCATGATAGACTTGCATAACATGCTTTTTCCGCAGCCTGACTCCCCCACCAAGGCCAGCACCTCCCCTCCATGAAGGGAAAGGCTGACATCCCGCACAGCCTGCACCTTACCCTTGGGGGTGTCGATGCTTACAGACAGATTCTCTATCTCCAGTAGCTCTTCCATGTGTTATTTGCTCCTATCTGCAGACCCCCAAAGAGGAAGGGCAGATATCCTGCCCCTCCTGCTTCTTCTTATTGGATGGTCCACTCCGTAATATTCCAGAAAATCCCCACTCCATGGTGACCCAGTATGGTATCCGCATCAATCCCCTGAATCCTGCTGTCCGCCACAAACATGGCATTGAGATAGCAGAAGAAGGTATAGGCCGGAGTCTTAGCCAGCTCAATCTGGAAGTCCTTGTAGTAGGCTGCCCGCTCCTCCTCGTCATCGGTTTGCCGGGCCAGGGTCAGATATTGATCCACTTTGGCATTGGAATAAGCAGAATAATTGGCTCCTGCGCCGGTGCCAAAGACCTTATAGGTATGATCATCTGCATCAAAGGGAGAACCCCATCCGATGATGCAGCACTCCTGATTGCCCCAGTCAATGCCCTCCGCCGGTACATTGGCCTTGACCTCCAAGCCTATCTCCTGCAGCTGCTGGGCGGCAATCTGCGCCATATCGATGCGAACCTGGTCTCCAGGGGTAGCATTGATGGTAAAGCCAATCCTCTTCCCATCTCTGCACCAGTAGCCCTCCTCATCCTTCTGACAGCCCGCAGCCTCCAGGGCCTGAGCAGCCTTGTCCGGATCATAATCATAATGCTCCACACCCTCGTAGTTGTACGGATTCAGCTGGATGGGGCTGTAGGCTACGAAGCCCTCCCCCAGCAGCACTGTATCCACGATGGCCTGGCGGTCGATGGCATAATTAATGGCCGGGATCAGGTCTGCATTTTCCTGCCAATATTCATTCTGGAAATTGTAAAGGATACCCCGGTAATCTGCCGTGGACATGTCATAAATCGTCAGGCTCTCATTGTCCTCGAAGGCTACCGCATCCTTGGGAGTCACCTGAGCCAGATCCAATTCCCCATTCATCAGCTGCAAGGCCTTGGCTGAATCATCGGTAACAATCTTGAAGACAATCGTATCAATATTGGCAGGTCCATCAAAATAATCCTCATTTTTCACCAGGGTAATGGCCTGCCCCACATCCCAGCTGGCCATCTTATAAGGACCGGTACCGATGGGATTCTTGAAATAATCCGACTCCCACATATCCTCCCCCTCCAGCAGGTGCTTGGGCAGGATGGACATGGTCATATAGTCCAGAAAAGCATAATTGGGTTCGGACAGAACAAAGGCAATCTCGCTGTCGCTGATGACCTTTATCTCAGAAACCTCCTGGTAATTGGGGGCATTTTCCGACCCATTGTCCGGATCCATGATGGCCTCGATGGTGAACTTCACATCTTCTGCCGTAAAGGGCTGACCGTCATGCCAGCTTACATCATCCCTCAGCAGGAAGGTATAGGTCATAGTATCCTTATCATAGGTCCAGGATTGAGCCAGAGAGGGCACCAGGCTGCCCTCTCCGTCCCGCTTCACCAACCCATCAAAGAGCAGGTGCTTAATCTCACAATGCTCATTCATAATGGGATTGATGGAATCGTAATCTGCGGAGCCATAGACCAGGCTAGAGGTCTGGGTATCGGCAGTACTGGCGGTCTGGGCGGATCCGCTGCTTGTGGCTGCCCCCCTGTCGCCTGCAGAATCCTTGCTGCCTCCACAGGCAGCAAGGCCCAGCGTCAGGACCGTCGTCAGGACCGTCGTCAGGAGAATCGCCTTCATTCGCTTCTGAAACTTCTTCATTTTCAAATTCATCCTTTCCTTTTTAGGCAGGACATTA
Organism: Lachnospiraceae bacterium; assembly: GCA_963661545.1. Lineage (GTDB taxonomy): Bacteria > Bacillota > Clostridia > Lachnospirales > Lachnospiraceae > Scatomonas. Next base: position 9,309 of record CAVLCU010000090.1, read on the forward strand.
TATAATGTTGGTGTCTGCCTTTGATTCATGCGATTGAGGTTGACAAGGCTCCGGTATAGTGCCAGCTAAACCGGAGCATCTGTATTATAGCAAGAAAGGAAATCCGGCGGAAGCCCCCATGGGGGATGGAATTGACAAGAGAGGGTAAGAATTTGAAGCATAGCATAGATGCCACAGATAAGAAGATTCTGGAATTGCTGCAGAAGAACGGGCGGATGCCCCTAAAGAAGATCGCAGATGAGGTCTTCCTGTCTCCTCCTACGGTTTCTGCCCGTATCGACCGCCTGGAGAAGGACGGGGTGATTCTGGGTTATTCCGCCAGCGTCAATCCAGAGGTCATGGATTTTCATATCAAAGCCTTTATCAATCTGGAGGTGGAGCCGGTTCAGAAGCAGGAATTCTACCCCTATATCGAAAGCGTCCCCAATGTCATCGAGTGCAACTGTGTCACAGGGGATTATTCCATGCTCATCGAGGTTGTCTTCCATACCACCTCCGATCTGGATCATTTCATCGGCCAACTGCAGCGCTTCGGCCGAACCAAGACCCAGATCGTATTCTCCACCTCCGTCAACCATCGGGGAATTCCTATTGAGTGACATTCTCCCCCACTGAGACAGTTCAGCCTAACGTAGAGAAACCGTTAACGCATCCAACTGAATAATTTCAACCATTTCCTTGTCGAGCCAATCTTGATTCTTTTTTAAATGAATCTCATAGGATGATTTTGAAAAAAACTCATTGATTGACCGGCTATTGTTATTGCTCGGAAATGCCATAGGGCATTCCTTTGGATCCCCTATACTCATCCAATACTCGGTGAGTGCTAGCATTCCCTGCAAATAATCCTCACTAATTGTGTCCATTGCTTTATTCAGCAAATAAGCTCTCCATTTTCGTTTCTGAAGAATAGCATTTGATTTATCTTCTAAAGCAAGCTCACTTAACGCATGTTCAAAGCTCTCAGAATCATCCTTCTCACACAACAATGAAATAATGCTGTCTGTCTGCATGGTAACATTGGTCAAAAGGCCATCGAGATAATCATAAGTCTCATCATAAGTTAATATCACCGGAATTTGATTATTTCCATACAAACCCATTTTTATAAGCTTCCAGCACACTTTAAAGCCCAGATTTTCAAGATATATTAAGGTGTTCATGGCATAATCGGAATAGCATTCATTCCGCCTCCTTTTACAAACATACGATGCATGACAGTCAAGTCCTAATTTGTGTGTAAATGTCCATGGCGGCTGACGCCGCCACCACCACGAATAAAAGCCGACTGCTCCGCACTTCGTGCTCCCGCAGTCGCCGCCGGTATCCGCAATCCGGACTATCGTCCTACTTGCGGATATCGGCTTGCCCGTCCGATGTCTGCGCAGCTGTGCAAGCCAGCTTGCCCATCTGTGCA
>CAVLCU010000091.1:0-10690 GCA_963661545.1 Lachnospiraceae bacterium
AAAGTTGAAACTCAACTTTTAATACTCATAGTAGAAATATAGTCTATTGTTGCATATTTCCCTTCCATGGTCGAGGTACGAACTATCTACCGTTTACAATGCTTCCGCCCTTCTTGCACTGAAAGCCCAGACAAGCCACTTTCTTTCATGGCATGCTGGCTTATTCACTCTCGCTTAGTACCACGGAATGAACGGATTCGATCAGGTCTACTACCTGGCTTCTGGGTACCAGGGCGACGGATTTGCCCTCTGCCTGGGCCAGGCAGGTTTCCCCGTCCTGGCGATAGAAGGTCAGGGTCATGGAGGGGAAGTCTTCATTGTCCAGGTGGACGGTGAGGGAGATTTCCTCCTGTCCCTGTGCCGCATCCTGGGTGAAGGAGGTGGCGGTGATCTCCTGCAGGTTGTCCCGGAGGTCGTTGACCGAGAATTCGCTGCCCTTGTAGGACCAGGTCACCTCACTGTCCTCGCTGTCCTCGTCACTGGAGGACTTGGTGGAGGCCTTGTCCGTATCCACAGGAGTAAAGGTATAATCCTGACCATCCAGGGTCACATCGATGGAAGTGGCGGTGGTGAAGTCAGCGCTGAAGAGATCCTGGTGACGCAGGGTATCGAAGGAGGCATCGGTCAAGGTATCATAACTGGTCTCAGAGATGGTATAGACAATCTGAGAATCACCGATTCTTGCGTAGCAGGTAACAGAGGGAAGCTCTGCATCCGGGTCATCGCCGGCCTCTTCCACTGCCTTATTGTAAGCAGCCAGTTCCTCTGGGTTCTGTGACAGATGGATGACGAAGGTCTCCTCAGAACCGGATCCCTTGCTGGCATCAGACGAGGAACTGCCGGCTGAGGAGCTTGCAGAGTCTGAGGAATCCTCCCTGTCCTCAGTGGGGGTATATTCCAGGGTGACGGTCAGGGTGGGATCATCCAGGCCGTAGGTCTTCAATTCTTCCTCGGTGGCATTGTAGGTGACATAATCTCCCAGGGACAGGTATTGCAGATTAGACAGATAGCTGTCCACATTGTCCGTATCCAGAGGCTGGTCATCGCTGAAGTATACATCATCCTTGCAGATAGATTTGCCATCCTCGTCCCGGGTGATGGTATAATTTTCGCTGCCGGAGAAGGTAAGGGTTTTGGCCGTGTCAATGGAAGGCAGGGTATCGTCCAGGATCATATCGGCCAGGACGGCATCAAAGGCTTCCGCAGGATCGCTTTCTGCCAAATAGGCCTTACCATCTCCGATAGAGAAATATCGCTGCTGGTCCATCTTGCTGAAATCCCCCAGCTGGATGCTGGTTGTCCCATCCCCTGTGGTGATCTCGATGGTATAACCCGGCTCATCCAGGCCGTATTGGCTGTAATCCTCCACATCGTCGATCACGAAGGAAGCGGTGAAGGACTGGAAGAGCTCCAGCAGATCCTCCATCTTCTCCGTATCAACCGGAAATGCCTCGTCATCGTCGTAGGTCCAGGAATCTTCTCCCTTGGTGAAGGAGAAGGAGCCATTTTCATTGGTCCAGGACAGGGCGGTGACCTCCTCTGTGGGGATCTCCAGAACCACCTCTCCGCTGTTCTTGATCTGTTCTTTTTTCTCCTGATGTCGGCTGACGGCAAAGGCAGCGATACAGATCACTGCCAGGACCCCCAGCATAATATAGAGATTCTTCTTCTTACGCATGACGTTTTCTTCTCCTTTCCACCACAGTGATGATTCCGTAGATGACGAAGATGAGGGGAACCAGGCCGATCATCCAGAACTTCAGGAAGGAGGCATTGGAATCGCTGATGGTCAGGTAGTTATAGTTGAGACTCTTGCTGCGGATGGATACCGCATCCCTCTCTCCGATGAGGGAGGATATGGCATTCATGGCAAGGTTGAGGTTGGCGCCGGAGGAGTAGGAATTGTAGGTTTCATCCAGGAAGGTTCCGGAGCTAAACCAGATCAGCTGCCCCTCATTGCCGGTGCTTGCGGTCACTGCCAGGGCGAAGGCACCGTCGATATCTCCCTCTTCCTTGTCGTAGGTGGTGAGCGTGTAGCCTGCCGTCTTGCTATAGGCCTCTGTTGAGGTCTCCAAAAGGGCTGTGGCCGAGCTGGAGCTGTCAATGGTCAGACCCTGGGCCAAGGGGAAGATGACATAATAGTTATCCTCGATGAGGGGGTCAGTGATATCGCCGGATGCGATCTCCGGCAGCAGGATATAGGGATATCCGAAAGCATATTTGGTGCTGTCGCCTTCAATGACAAGGCCTTCTGCGGCGGAAACCCCATAAGCCTCCAGGACACTGTAGAGATTGGTAAGACTTCCATTCTCCGTCGGTCCTGCCATGGCCAGCAATTTCCCCCCATTTTCCAGATAATCCTTTAAGATGGTGGCTTCCTCCTGGGAAATATCACTGGTGGGGGAGAAGATCATGAGGCAATCGGCATCCTCCGGTACTGCATCTGTGCTGACCAGGGACAGGGTCTCAATATCGATATTTTCCTTCTCGATCTGGTTGGAGAATTCATCGGGCAGGTCGGCCTCACCGTGGCCCTCCAGGGTATAGACCTTGGGCAGCTGGTCGGAAATGACATAGTTGATGGCCGAGGTCAGGCAGCCCTCTCCGTCGAAGGAGTAGGTATAGGAATAGGTATTATAATCCACATCCTGCAGATAGATGTTATCGTAGCTGATATAACGGCTCTTGTCGCCGCATTCTACGATGAGACTGTTGTTAGGGACATCCTCGTCGGTATATTGAGCGGTGAAGGTGGGATAGACATCCGGATTTTTCTTTACCACCGAAATATGGCTGGACAGGCTTTCGTACTTGCTCAGCAGGTTCTCAATGACGGAATCCTCCTGGTCCGCCTGCACCACCCAGTAGATGGTGACATCCTGATCCAGGGCATTGACCACGGCCTTGGTGGAGCTGGTAATGGAATAGAGGCGGGTGGCGCTGATGTCCTGCTTCATCATAGAAGAGGGAAGAGCCCCTGCCAAGACGTTGATGGCAACGAGAATAGCCAATACAATGGCAGTGGCTGCCAGAGAATAGGAGCCGCCTTTCGAAGCAATGCGGCTGCTGATCTTAGTCTTTTTCATCAGTTATACCTCCGTTTCTCAAGTGACTGTACGGTTAAAAACAGGCCAAAGGCAATGACGGAGGCATAGAAGATGATAGCTCCTATATCAAAGACGCCATTTACGAAGGTGGTAAAGCGGTTGAAGAGGGACAGCTTCTTCATCAGATCCGGCAGCAGGTCGGAGAAGGTGTCGCCGACCACAAAGCGGGCCACAATTGTCGCAAGGATAAGGACACCGGCAACCCCGTAGCCTATGAGGGCATTCTTGGTCAAGGCCTTGACAATCAGGCCGATGATCACGGAGAAGACGAAGAAAGCAAGCATGGTTCCCAGGGCGGTGGCAGAGATCTGCTCCGCCAGCTTGACACTGTAATAGTTAAATAAGAACAATACGATGGCAATGCCAGCGGCAAAGCCTTGATTGTCGGTGATGGAGGAAATGAACATGCCCAGGGCAATGAGGGCGATGCCCATCACAAAGAAGGCCACCAGGGAGCCGTAGGATCCCGGCAGATAGACCTCCCCGTAGCGGGAGAAGATCAGGGGATAGAAGGCAATGATCACCATGGGAAGGAAAAAGGTTGCCACCAGGGACAAAAACTTGCCCATGACGATCTGCCAAGTGGTCAAAGGCAGGGAATAGAGCAGCTGATCGGTCTTTTGCCTGCGCTCCTCCGCAAAGGACCGCATGGTCAGAATAGGAATGAAGAAGACCAGACCGATACTGACAAAATTCAGCACATATTCAAAGTTGGCTACGGAGGCCTGGATGTTGTAGAACATAGCGCCGATGCCTACAAAGCACAGAAGTGCCGCACAAAATAGATAGACCGTTAGGGAGTGGAAGATACTCCCCAATTCATGCTTCAGTACCGCTTTCATTCGTCTTTTGCCTCACTTTCTTCCGTCCTATCGTCCGATTCTGCTTCTCTGCCGGAGTCCTCTGCCGGAATCCCTGTAGCTGCTTCCCCGCCGGCATCCTCCGTCGGGTCTGCTGCACCGGCCTCTTTGCTGGCATCCTCCGTCGGGTCTGCTGCACCGGCTTCGTCGCCGGAGTCCTCTGCCGGATCCGCTGCCCCTGCCTCCGTCAGTTCCAGGAAGACATCTTCCAGGTTGGCCTTCTTGGTGGTCATCTCGAGGACGGGCAGTCCCTGGGAGGCGAAGGCCAGGGTCAACTGGCCACAGATGGCCTGAACCTGTGAAGGATCCGTCCCTCCTGCAGCCGCTGCGGCAGTTGCTCCTGCAGCTTCTGCGGCATCCTCCGGGACTGTCACCGGGGAATTCTCCAGGTTGGCGGTGATATGGCAGATCCCGGCTTCCTCCTGGATGGTCCAGCCGGACAGACCCGGCACCCGGGGCAGGATGGCCTGAGCCTGGTCCTTTCCTGCCTGCACCCGGAAGGTGATACCGCTGGAGGCGGTGAGCAGCTTCTCCAGGTTCTCCGGTGTGTCAAAGGCCACCAGTTTCCCCTTGGAGATGATCAGCACCTGCTCACAGACGGCCTGCACCTCAGATAGAATGTGGGAGCTTAGGATGACGGTATGGCTTTTGCCCAGCTCCTTGATGAGGGTTCGGATCTCGATAATCTGGATAGGATCCAGGCCAACCGTGGGTTCATCCAGGATGATGACCTGGGGATTACCCATCAAAGCCTGGGCAATGCCCACCCGCTGGCGATAGCCCTTGGAGAGAGCCCCGATGAGGCGGTCGCTGACCTCTGTGATACCGGTGCTTTCCATGACTGCCTCAAGCTGCTCGGCCAACTCCTTTTTCTTTAAACCCTTGGCTTCCCCTACGAAGGTCAGATACTCCCGGGGAGTTTCATTGACATAGACCGGGGGCTGCTCCGGCAGGTAGCCGATGAGGGACTTTGCCTGCTCCGGCTGCTCCAATATGTCAAAGTCACCGATCTTGACAAGCCCCTCCGTGGGGGAGAGACAGCCGGTCATAATGTTCATAGTGGTGGATTTCCCGGCTCCATTGGGCCCCAGAAAGCCGTAGACATGTCCGTCTTCGATCTCGAAGGACAGGTCATTGACAGCCAGAAAATCGCCATAGTATTTGGTTAAATGCGAAACCTGAATCACTTGCGTTTCCTCCTTCTTGATGGTCGCAGGTCGTTTTGACCCTTAATTGTCACAAGTATAGCAGTTAATTGTGTCCAAATGATGTTTGAGGTTGCCAATTTAAAGAAAATCATATATTATGGTTACAGTGTCAGAAAGCCTGAGTCCCCAGACGTGCTTGCATGTCTGGGGGAGAATGGCCTTCTGACACGCCCCTCAATGAGGGTGAAGCGGGGCGAAAGCGCCGCGAGAACCCGAATTGAGGAGAGGATTGTGGGAGTGCGAAGCACGGAACAATCCCTGTAACCATAACAGGGTTACAGTGTCAGAAAGGAGTATCGGAGATTGGTTTCCTTGCGAATCGTATGCAATATGATGAATGAACTGCACGAGATTACCAGGACAGAGATCCGTCTCTGGGACAAGAAGTGCACCTTACTTGTATCCACGGATTCTGAAGAGAAGGGGCAAGCGCCGGAGCAGGGGGAGCAACAGACCCTGCAGGAGATTCAGGAATTTCTCGCCTCCCCTGCGGACAGTCAGGTTGTGCAGAATCGGCATTTTTTCAAGATATATAAGGAAGAGGCGGTGGCATACATCCTGGTAACCCGGGGAAATGATGCTTCCCTGACCGGTCGGATTGCCGTCAGCGAGCTGCACAATCTCCTGCTGGCCAGCCGGGTTCGCCTGGATAAGGAACATTTTATGCAGGAGCTCCTATCCGGTCAATTGCAGGACAGAGAGATGAGGGAGAAGGCGGGAAAGCTTCGCATTGAGGAGAAGACCCAACGAGCCCTTTATGTGGCTCGCACCAAGGAAGAGAAGGATGCGGCAGCCCTGGAGACGGTTCGGATGCTATTCGGAGCGGAGACAGGGTATTTTGTGGTAGAGATGGATGCCCATCATATCGTCCTGGTAGGGGAGCTGAAGGGGAAGGAGCCGGAGGTGCAGCTGCAGCAGACAGCCCATACCCTGGTGGATACCCTGAACATGGAGGCCATGTCTTCCGTGCGGGTGGCCTGCGGGGCGGTGGCTCAGACCCTTGGGGAACTTCCCCGTGCCTACCAGGAGGCCAGGATGGCTCTGGAGGTGGGGCGGATCTTCTATTCCGACCGAAAGGTCATTTCTTATGGCAGTCTGGGGCTGGGCAGACTGATCTACCAGCTTTCCCCGTCCCTGTGTCAGTTATTTCTTCAGGAAACCCTCAAGGGCAAGACTCTGGCGGATCTGGATGAGGAGACCTTGACCATCATCCGTCGTTTTTTTGAAAATAATCTAAATATCTCGGAGACGGCCAGACAGCTCTATCTTCACCGCAATACCCTGGTTTACCGGCTGGAGAAGATCGAGAAGCAGCTGGGTCTGGACATCCGTCGCTTCGAGGAGGCTCTGACTCTGAAGATCGCTATGATGGTAGAAAGCTACCTGAAAGATAGAAGGGAGAATCCCGAACAAAGTTAAGGGAGAATCCCGAACCTACAACGAAGGAGGAACTAAGATGATTCAGTTGTTAAACAGCGGAGCATACCTGGTGGATGGGACTCAGGTCATTCCGGCGGATGCCCATGCAGAGGCCAAGCTGCAGGCGGCCGCAGGGGTCAGCCCCAGTCCGGAGGAGGCCAAGAAGAATACCATTGCTTATGGAATTCTGGAAAGTCACAACACTTCCGGCAATATGGAGGACTTGCAGATTAAGTTCGATAAGCTGACCTCCCATGATATTACCTTTGTGGGTATCATCCAGACAGCCCGGGCTTCCGGCCTGGAGAAGTTCCCGGTGCCCTATGTGCTGACCAACTGCCACAATTCCCTGTGTGCCGTGGGGGGCACCATCAATGAGGATGACCATATGTTTGGCCTGACCTGTGCCAAGAAGTATGGCGGTGTCTATGTGCCCCCCCATCAGGCAGTCATCCACCAGTTCGCCCGGGAAATGCTGGCCGGGGGCGGCAAGATGATCCTGGGCTCTGACTCCCATACCCGTTATGGAGCCCTGGGAACCATGGCTATGGGAGAAGGCGGTCCGGAGCTGGTCAAGCAGCTGCTGAATAAGACTTATGATATCTCTATGCCAGGCGTGGTGGGCATTTACCTGACCGGGGCTCCCCTTCCGGGAGTAGGTCCCCAGGACGTGGCGCTGGCCATCATCGGCGCCGTATTTGCCAATGGCTATGTGAAGAACAAGGTGATGGAGTTTGTAGGACCCGGCGTGGCCAGCTTAAGCGCAGACTTCCGAATCGGCGTGGATGTTATGACCACAGAGACCACCTGCCTGTCTTCCATCTGGAAGACCGACCAGAAGATCGAGGAATTCTATGACATCCACGGCCGCAGCCAGGATTACAAGGAGCTGAATCCGGGGGCAGTGGCCTATTATGACGGCATGGTATTGGTGGAGCTGGACAAGATCAAGCCCATGATCGCCATGCCCTTCCATCCCAGCAATACCTATACCATCGAGGAAGTGAACCAGAATCTGGGAGATATCCTGGAGGATGTGGAGAAGCGTGCCCTGGTATCCCTGGGGGGCAAGGTGCCCTATAGCCTGAAGAATAAGGTTCACAAGGGAAAGCTTCTGGTAGATCAGGGAATCATCGCAGGCTGCGCCGGCGGTGGCTTTGAAAATATCTGTGATGCAGCGGACATCCTGCGGGGTCACAGCATCGGATCCGATGCCTTTACCCTAAGTATCTATCCTGCCAGCACCCCAATTTATATGGAGTTGGCAAAAAATGGCATCCTGGCAGATTTGATGGAGACCGGCGCTATTGTAAAGACCGCCTTCTGCGGTCCCTGCTTTGGAGCAGGCGACACACCGGCTAACCATGCATTTTCCATTCGTCATTCTACCCGTAACTTCCCCAACCGGGAGGGCTCCAAGATCCAGAATGGGCAGATCTCTTCCGTGGCTCTGATGGATGCCCGGTCGATCGCGGCTACGGCGGCCAACCAGGGTTATCTTACTCCGGCTACCGAATTTGCAGGAGAGTACAGGCACCCGCTGTACCACTTTGACAGCAATATCTACGCCAACCGTGTCTTCGACAGCAAGGGGGTAGGGGATCCCTCTGTGGAGATCCACTTTGGGCCCAATATCAAGGATTGGCCGGCTATGCCAAAACTGGCAGACAACCTGGTGCTGAAGGTAGTATCGGAGATCCATGATCCTGTCACCACCACCGATGAGCTGATCCCCTCCGGCGAGACCTCCTCCTATCGGTCTAACCCCCCGGGACTGGCAGAATTCACCCTGTCCCGCAAGGATCCGGCTTACGTAGGCCGGGCAAAAGAGGTACAAAAGGCAGAGAAGGCTCTGGAGGCCGGTCAGGATCCGGTAGAGGCTTTGGCTGAGCTGCAGCCGGTGCTGGATCAGATCCAGGCAGAATATGCCCCGGTATCCCTGGACCATCTGGGCATTGGGTCCACCATCTTCGCCGTGAAGCCTGGCGACGGATCCGCCCGTGAGCAGGCAGCCTCCTGCCAGAAGGTGCTGGGGGGCTGGGCCAATATCGCCAACGAATATGCCACCAAGCGTTATCGGTCCAACCTGATCAACTGGGGTATGCTTCCCCTTCTGATCCCGGCAGGCGACCTGCCCTTTGCCAACGGCGACTACCTCTTCCTGCCCCAGATCCGCCAGGCCGTGGCGGACAAGGCAGAGACCATCACCGCCTATGTGGTCAAGGACGGCCTCCACGAGTTTCAACTCAAGCTGGGGGACCTGACGGAGGATGAGAGAGAGATCATCCTCAAGGGCTGTCTCATCAACTACTATAGGGGATGATCCCCCATCCGGAAATATGCGAAAAATCTGCCCTTGGGAGCCACCTGATATTCCAGTTTTTGCCCCGTGATGGGATGTGGGAAGGTCAGGTGGTAGGCACAAAGCGCCAGGGAGCCAGGGGAGGAGTCTTTATCCGTCTGCTGATAAGCAGAAGCAGCTTCTCGATTCTCGGAAGGAAGGGTCGAAGCTTCCCTGTTGGCGTTTGGATGATACTTGCCATCCCCTGCCAAGGGCAGCCCGGCATGGGCTAACTGGACCCGAATCTGGTGGTGGCGTCCGGTGACCAGATGGATCTGTAAGAGGGACTGGCAGCGTGCAGGGTCCGTCTGCAGACAGGAGTAGTATAAAATGGCCTTCTTTGCTCCCTTTGTATCTGCTTTCACTACCCTGGACCGATTCTGCCGCCCGTCCCGCAGCAGATAGTCTGTGAGACATCCCTCCGCCATCGGGGGAATACCATCCACAACGGCCAGATATTCTTTGGACATCCGGTGGGAGGAGAGCTGGGCAGACAGGGCGGCCGAAGCCTGTCTGGTTTTGGCAAAGACCAGGAGTCCCTCCACCGGCTGATCCAGCCGATGCACGACTCCCAGGTAGGGCAATCCCCCTTCCTTGCCCCCACCCCTGCCATTGGGGTGCCGGCTCTGTGCCAGGTAGTTTAAGAGCAGGTGCTCCAGGTCCATGGCACCCGTCCCCTTACTCTGTACCGCAATTCCGGCGGGCTTGCAGACCACCAGAAGCGCTTCATCTTCATCAACGATGAGATCCTTTGGATTGAATGTTATTCTACGCATGCTTTCACTATAATCCCTGAGATACAAAAAAACAAGCCCATGGCGACAGCCGCCATGGGTATTTGCGCAGACCTATTGACAGCCGCTCTACCAAACAAGTATTTGATAAAACGGCTGCCCTAGTGTTCTTCTTTATTCAATTTTAGTCCTCGTATTTCAATTTAGAAAGGAGAATTACGCTTTCAACAGTTACTGTCCATTCCCTGCCTCGTAAGACTTCTGCCATTTCCTATGGAATCCTAAGTTCCTCACGGAATTCACTGCTTACTTAGAAAGTTCATATGATTCTCTATATGTCATGTAATAAAAAGCTTTCAATCATAACATTTCCTATTATGATATCCCAGCTGTTCTGACCTATAACCTCTTCATGCAGATCACTGCAAATGCATTATCCCACTAGCAGGACTCATGCTTTGTTTCTCAAAACCTGCAATTCCGATTCATAAGAAAGAAGAACCTTTCTCGCTCCGTTTCTTTACACGGTTTGAAAAATCTCTTTATTACTCTTGTGGTATCTATTCAATATGAGTGCCAGCTTCATATTACCTTTTGCTTCTCTTATCATCCCTCATGGATGATGATTCTCTTCACATCTTCTTCTTAAAAGGTCTTTCTTGCGGGGAACTGCTATGCAATACCACTCTCATATTGAAGGATAGATTCTGAATGTACCATTGGACTGTACCTCCTTCTTAGAATTTCCTGATTTGCTCGTCCTCTTATCAGGATTCCCTTGTCTCTCTTGGGTTGATTTTATGATAGCAGAAGCCCAAGGATTTGTCAAGGCTTTTTTGAAAAACATGCAAATAAATTTTGCCAAAAGAATGTTTGAATAAAATAAAAATACATAAATATATATACAATAGAAAATATTCTGAAAATTAAGGAGGGCAAGAAGGTGCGTTTCTGCTTGCAAAAGGGACGGGTCTTCGACACTTGTCAAAAATGAAAATCGCTATGAAGCCGCAGAAATGCG
>CAVLCU010000092.1:0-10529 GCA_963661545.1 Lachnospiraceae bacterium
GATTATGGCAGCAACCATGACGGCAGGTCTTTTGGCAGGATGCGGAAGCTCTTCCACCACCACCAGCGAGGGAAGCAGCGCGGCAGCAAACGTTACAAGTGAGGCGGAGGCAGGGGATTCCAGTGCTGCCAAATCAGATGCCAGTGCGGCAGAATCCACCGATACTGGAGCTGTGGAGGGACCCATCAATGTGGTATCCCGTGAGGATGGATCCGGAACCAGAGGGGCTTTCATCGAGCTGTTTGGGATCGAGGAGAAGAACGATGCCGGAGAAAAGGTGGATATGACCACAGAGGCCGCCCAGATCACCAACAACACCTCTGTTATGATGACTACCGTAGCCGGGGATGTGTCTTCCATCGGATATATCTCTCTGGGCTCTCTGGATGATACCGTGAAGGCTCTGAAGATTGACGGGGCAGAAGCCAGTGTAGAGAATGTGAAGGCCGGGGACTACAAAGTAACCAGACCCTTCAATATCGTAACCAAGGATGGTCTGAGTGAGTCTGCTCAGGATTTCGTAGACTTTATCCTGAGTACGGAAGGTCAGGCAGTGGTAGAGGAGAATGGTTATATCCCCCTGGACGATACCACAAGCTACAGCGGCAAGGCTGGCAGCGACAAGGTGGTAGTGGCTGGTTCTTCCTCTGTTACACCGGTTATGGAGAAGCTGAAGGAGGCTTATGAGGAGCTGAATCCCGATGCTAAGATTGAGGTGCAGCAGTCGGATTCTACCACAGGCGTTACCTCTACCGTGGATGGTTTGTGCGACATTGGTATGGCCTCTCGTGCCCTGAAGGATGAGGAAGCCAGCCAGGGAATTACCGCGACGGTTATCGCCACCGATGGTATCGCAGTCATTGTCAACAAGGAGAATACCATTGAGGGTCTTACCAGTGACCAGGTGAAGAGCATTTTCACCGGTGAAATCACGGATTGGTCTGAGCTTTAATCTGCGGGAGAGGTTGCTATGAAAGTAAAAGGGAAATTCAAAGAGACCGGGATGAAGTTTGTCTTTCTGATTGCTGCCTGTGTCTCCGTATTCGCAGTCATCCTGATCTGTGTCTTCCTGTTTGCCAATGGGATTCCGGCAATCAGAAAAATCGGTGTCTTGGATTTCCTGCTGGGGCAGACCTGGAAACCGGGAAATAACATCTATGGCATCCTTCCCTTTATTCTGGGAAGCCTGTATGTAACCGCCGGGGCCATCGTCCTGGGAGTACCGGTAGCCATCCTGACTTCTATCTTCATGGCTTTCTATTGCCCCAGGAAGATCTATCGATTCATGAGATCGGGGATCAACCTGATGGCAGGGGTTCCCTCAGTAGTCTATGGATTCTTTGGCCTGGTGCTTTTGGTACCTCTGATGAAGAATTCCCTTCATCTTCGAACCGGAAGCACCATGCTGACGGCCTCCATTCTGCTGGCCATCATGATCCTTCCCACAGTGGTGGGAGTGATTGAACCGGCTCTTCAAAGTGTACCTGACAGCTATTATGAGGGCGCCCTTGCCTTGGGCGCCACCCATTCCCAAAGCGTCTTCTTTGCGGTTGTTCCCGCAGCCAAGTCCGGTGTAATCGCCGGTTTGGTTCTGGGCATAGGAAGAGCCGTGGGAGAGACCATGGCCGTCATCATGGTGGCAGGCAATAATACCTGGATGCCCCAGGGATTGACAGAGGGTGTCCGGACATTGACCTCCAACATCGTGCTGGAAATGGGATATGCCTCCGGCCTTCACAGAGAAGCCCTGATTGCCACCGGTGTGGTTCTTTTTGTATTCATCCTGATCATTAATCTCTGTGTATCCTTGCTGAACAGGAGGAAGAACCATGGATAAGCCAAAGACTTCTTATCAAATCACTTACAGAAAGAGTCACTTCTCCACCTTTCTGACGGGAATCACCTGGGTGGCCGCCCTTCTGGCAGCGGCAGTCTTACTCTTTCTGGTGGGCTTTATCTTAGCAAAGGGCGTGGCTAATATCACACCGGACCTCTTTGCTCTGGAATATGACAGCGAGAACTGTTCCTTGCTTCCCGCCATCGTCAATACTCTGGAAATGGCCGGTATTTCCCTCCTGATCGCTGTACCTGTGGGGGTTTTCGCGGCTATTTTTCTGGTAGAATATGCAGACAATTCCAGCAAGGTGGTGGGACTGATACGGATTACGGCAGAGACCCTGTCCGGTATTCCTTCTATCGTATATGGCCTGTTCGGACTTCTCTTCTTTGCCACAAGCCTTCATTGGGGATATTCCATGCTGTCCGGTGCCTTTACTCTGGCGATTATGATTCTGCCTCTGATTATGAGGACCTCTGAGGAGGCTTTGAAATCTGTTCCGGTTTCCTATCGGGAAGCCAGCTTTGGCCTGGGAGCCGGAAAGCTTCGAACGATTTTCAAAATTGTTCTCCCGGCGGCCATGCCCGGAGTTCTCTCCGGTATCATTCTGGCTACAGGCCGGGTGGTGGGAGAGACAGCCGCCCTGATCTATACCGCAGGAACCGTCGCCCAGTATGCGAATCCCATGGCTTCCGGCCGTACCCTTGCCGTCCATATGTATGTCCTCTCTACAGAGGGTCTCCATATGGACAAGGCCTTTGCCACAGCCGTGATCCTTCTGATCATGGTTCTGCTGATTAACGCAGCCTCCAGCTTTCTGGCCAAAAAGCTTACGAAAGGACAGTAGACAAGATGGATAAGATAACAATAGAAAATATGGATCTTCATTATGGAGATTTCCATGCTCTGAAAAGTGTAAATCTGAATATTCCGGAGAAGGAAATTACCGCTTTTATCGGCCCCTCCGGATGTGGCAAATCCACTTTGTTGAAATCCCTGAATCGGATGAACGATTTGGTTTCCGGCTGCAAGATTACGGGGAAAGTGATGCTGGAGGATTTGGATATTTATGCCAAAAGCACCGATGTCAATGAGCTGCGCAAGAGGGTGGGCATGGTATTTCAGAAGGCCAATCCCTTTCCCATGAGCATCTATGACAATGTGGCCTATGGACCCAAGACCCATGGAGTTCGGTCTAAGGCTAAGCTGGATGAGATCGTGGAGCAATCCCTGCGCCAGGCGGCCATCTGGGATGAGGTAAAGGATCGGCTGAAGACCTCTGCCTTGGGCATGTCCGGCGGCCAGCAGCAGAGATTGTGTATTGCCCGGGCTCTGGCTGTCCAGCCGGAGGTTTTATTGATGGATGAATCCACCTCTGCTTTGGATCCCATTTCCACCTCTAAGATAGAGGATCTTGTGGCAGAACTGAAAAAGGATTATACTATCATCATGGTGACCCATAACATGCAGCAGGCAGCCCGAATCTCCGACAATACCGTATTTTTCCTCCTGGGAGAGGTGGTAGAGCAGAATAAGACGGAAGACCTGTTTTCCATGCCTAAGGACAAGAGAACCGAGGATTACATCACAGGGAGGTTTGGCTGATATGAGAAACCGATTTGACAGACAGCTGGAGCTGCTGCATACAGAATTGATTGAAATGGGTGCCTTGTGCGAAAAGGTCATCGGAGAGACCTATAAGGCCTTGATGAGCGGCGATACAGAAGCCGCTCAACGTATTATGAAGGAAGATAATGCCATCGATCTGAAGGAAAGAGATATCGAGAGCCTTTGCCTCAAGCTTCTGCTGCAGCAGCAGCCTGTAGCCAGCGATCTGAGGAAGATCTCCGCAGCTCTGAAGATGATTACCGATATGGAGCGGATCGGGGATCAGGCGGCAGATATCGCTGAGATTGTTCAGACTGCCGGCAGCCTTAAGGCACCGGCCCAGACGGTTCGTATCGGGGAGATGGCCAAGGCTACCATGAAGATGGTGACGGAGAGCATCGATGCCTATGTCAAGCAGAATCTGGAGATTGCCCAGGATGTTATTGAGTATGATGATGTGGTAGACCGCCTCTTTGAGGAGGTGCGGGATGACCTGTCCCGGGGCATGGGCAAGGGCGTGGTGAATACCGAACAGATGGTGGATCTTTTGATGATTGCCAAGTATTTTGAGCGGATCGGAGATCATGCCACCAATATTGCCGAGTGGGTGGAATTCTCCATTACAGGACAGCACAGAGGGGAGTAAGGAAATGATTTACTGTGTAGAGGACGAGAGAAATATCCGGGAGTTGATTGTATATACCCTGGAATCCAGCGGCTTTCAGGCAAAGGGGCTGGAGAGCGGCGAGGACCTCTTTCGCACCCTGGCGGAAACCGACTCTCAGCAGGTCTCTCTGATTCTACTGGATATTATGCTTCCCAGGGAGGATGGACTGGAGATCCTCCATCGTCTGAAGACCTCTGAGGTGACCAAGGAGATCCCGGTTATTATGGTAACCGCCAAAAGCTCCGAATATGACAAGGTCAAGGGCCTGGACCAAGGGGCGGACGACTATATCGCCAAGCCCTTCGGCATGATGGAATTCATCGCCCGGGTGCGGGCCGTTCTGCGCAGAAGCGGAAGGGAAGAGAAGGATAAGGGATGTCTGCAATTAGGAGAATTGCAGATTTTCGTCCAGCGGCATCAGGTGCTGGTAGAGGGGCAGAAAGTAACTTTGACCCTCAAGGAGTTCGATCTTCTGAAGTTCCTGCTGGAGAATCAGGGTATCGTTCTTTCCAGAGATCGGCTTCTGGGACAGGTTTGGGGTTATGATTTCGACGGTGAGACCAGAACCGTGGATGTCCATATTCGAACCCTGCGCCAGAAGCTGGGAACTTGCGGACGTTATATCGAGACGGTGCGGGGCGTGGGATACAAGATAGGGGTTGAAAGATGAGAAAAAGAATATTCAAAAATACAGCACTTCTGGTGGTGCTTTCCATCTTTTTGACATTCTTTGTCATGGAGTTGGTGATGTATCACCGTATGTACGCCCAGATGAAGCTGCGGGTGGAGGATGCCTGTGCCTACCTGCAGGCCGCCATCAATGATGTGGGAGAGGATTACCTGACCCAGGAGATTGCCGGTATCTCCCACTGCCGGATCACCCTCATTGACCAGGAGGGAGATGTCCTGTATGAATCCGAGGAGCCGGCGGCTCAGCTGGAGAACCACAATGAGAGGCCGGAGGTGGCCATGGCCAGGGAGAAGGGGGAGGGCCATGACAGCCGTCTGTCCAAAACCTTGTCCAAGAAGACCTATTATTATGCTTTGCAATTGAAGGACGGCAATGTCATCCGGGTGGCGGATACCATAGACAGCGTCTGGCGGAATCTCCTCTCCGGCCTGGGAATTGCAATCGCCTTGATGATCGCTCTGGTGATTCTGGCCTTGCTTTGTGTCCGTATCATGACCCATCGGATCGTAGCCCCCATCAACCACCTGAATCTGGAACATCCCCTGGACAACGAAGAAGATACCTATGAGGAAATCAGTCCCCTCCTGGGGAGAATCCACCGGCAGAATCAGCAGATCGACCGGCAGCTGCAAGAGATGAAGCAGAATCAGGAGGAATACCTGGCTATCACGGAGTATATGAAGGACGGCCTTATTGTTACCAACCGTCATGTGGTTCTGTCGATTAACCGGGCAGCCCAGAAGCTCTTTGGGGTCAGTCAGGAGGAATGCATCAATCATGACATCGTTACCGTGAGCCGGAATGATATGCTCAAGCAGGCTCTTCGGGAGGCGCTGGAGGGACATTCCAATGAGAAATTGCTGAAGATGGAGGAGAGAGTCTATCAGATCCTGGCCAATCCCGTCCAGGTCAACCAAGAGGTATCCGGTGCTGTGATTTTGGTCCTGGATGTGACGGAGAAGGAAGCGGCGGAAGCCATGCGAAGAGAATTTTCTGCCAATGTCTCCCATGAGCTGAAGACCCCCTTGATGTCCATCTCCGGCTATGCGGAAATTATCGAAAATGGTATGGTTCGCCCCCAGGACATCCCCAATTTCGCCGGACGAATCCATTCTGAGGCCAAGCGGCTCAGCAACCTGGTGGAGGATATCATCCGTCTGTCCCGCCTGGACGAGGCCAGTGCAGACAGTCTTCCCATGGAAAGGGTAGATCTGTCTGAATTGTGTACCGACGTCCAGACCCACCTGGCTATGACAGCCAAGGAGAGAAAGGTATCCTTCGCCTACCGGGGACAGCCTCTGGAGGTTACCGGTATCCGCCAGGTTCTCTATGAGATGATCTATAACCTCTGCGACAATGCCGTCAAGTACAACAAGGAGGGGGGAAGTGTGGAGCTGGAGCTGGGTCTTTGGAAGGGACAGCCCCGCATTGTGGTAAGGGACAATGGCATCGGAATCGCCAAGGAGGAGATTGACCGTATCTTCGAGCGCTTCTATCGGGTAGACAAGAGCCATTCCCGGGAGACCGGGGGAACCGGTCTGGGACTGTCCATCGTCAAGCATGGGGCCATCCTCCACCATGCCAAAATTGATGTCCAGAGTCAGCCCGGCAAGGGAACTCAGGTCACGGTGATTTTTCCTCACTGATGGGCTGGACAGCATAGGGCATGGGGGGTATAATGCAAGGGAAGAGACCTGGGAGGGGGAAAGCTCTATCACCGGGGATAGGAATCAAAGAGGGGATGGTAAAAGGTGAAACAGAAGAATTACGTCAAAGGGATGATCCTGATTATCCTGTCGGCTTTTTTCTTTGCCTGTATGAATGCCAGCGTCCGATTGGCAGGGGATTTGCCCTCCGTACAGAAGAGCTTCTTCCGGAATCTGGTAGCTGCTATCCTGGCAGCCCTTCTTCTGCTGCGGGACCGTACTGCCCCCAGGGTGCCGAGGAAATATTGGCTTCCCCTGGCGGTACGGTGCATCTTCGGAACTCTGGGTATCCTCTGCAATTTCTATGCCATTGACCACCTTTTGGTGGCAGATGCCTCTATCCTGAATAAACTGTCCCCCTTTTTTGCTATCATCTTTTCCTTTCTGATTTTGAAGGAGAAGATTAGCCCTGCTCAGGGCTTTTGCGTACTGCTGGCCTTTGTGGGCTGCCTGTTTGTGGTAAAACCGGGCTTCCACAATGCGGCTTTCCTTCCGGCTTTGATCGGCGTTTGCGGTGGCATGGGAGCGGGGATTGCTTATACCATGGTGCGAATTTTGGGCACCCATGGCGTGAAAGGACCGGTGATCGTCTTCTATTTTTCCCTTTTTTCCTGTCTCTTTGTCCTGCCTTTTATCGCCTGCAGCTATGAACCCATGTCCCCTGGCCAGCTGGGAACCCTGCTCATGGCCGGTGTCTTCGCTGCAGGGGGACAGTTCTCCATTACTGCTGCCTATTCCTGCGCACCGGCGGGGAAAATCTCCATCTTTGACTACTCCCAGATTATCTTTGCCACCCTGCTGGGCTTCTTCCTTTTTGGGGAGATTCCGGACAAGTACAGCTTCCTGGGCTATGGTCTCCTGGTCCTGGCTTCTGTCTGTATGTTCCTATATAATAGGAAGACAGAGTCATGAAGGGGGATTTTGCAGATAGAAGGAAGCTGGGCAGGCTTTTGACAGTATAAGAAAATGGTGGTATGATGCAAGAACAGAACACCTACTGGATAGGAGATAGACGGAGGAAATGATGAGAGCAAGTGGTATTTTACTGCCGGTGTCAGCTTTGCCCTCCCCTTATGGGATCGGGGGCTTTTCGCAGGAGGCTTATGAATTCGTAGATCGGCTGCAGGAGGCAGGCCAGAAGTATTGGCAGGTGCTTCCCCTGGGGCCTACCGGATATGGGGATTCTCCCTACCAGTCCTTTTCCACCTTTGCGGGGAATTCCTACTATATCTCCCTGGACAGGTTGAAGGAAGAGGGTCTGCTGACCCAGGAGGAGTGTAGGGAGGCGGATTGCGGAGCCAATCCCCGCCAGGTGGATTATGGCTGGCTCTATGTGACCCGTTCTTCTGCTCTTCGCAAGGCCTTTGAACGCTTTGTCAAGACAGAAGATTATAGCCGTTTCCTGGAGGAAAACCGCTCCTGGCTGGAGGATTATATCCTCTATATGGTGATTCGGGATCAGCAAAAGGGAGCCTGCTGGAATCAATGGCCGGAGGAACTGAGGAGTCGGCAGCCTGAGGCTCTGGAGGATATCCGGCAGGAATTATCGGAGGAACTGGATTTCTATCGCTTTCGACAGTATGAATTTTCCAAACAGTGGCAGAAGCTGAAGAAATATGCCAATGACAGAGGAATTCGGATCATCGGAGACATTCCCTTCTACGTGGCTATGGACAGTGCAGATGCCTGGTCCCATCCGGAGCTCTTCCAATTTGATGAAAAGCAGGAACCCAAGGCGGTGGCAGGTTGTCCGCCGGATGCCTTTGCGGCAACAGGCCAGCTGTGGGGCAATCCCCTCTATCGGTGGGACTACCACCGTCAAAGGGATTTTGATTGGTGGACAAGGCGGATGGCCCGCTCCCTTCAACTCTATGATGTGGTGCGGGTGGATCATTTCCGGGGATTTGAGTCTTATTACTCTGTTCCCTATGGAGATAAGACAGCAGAGAAGGGCCATTGGGAGCAGGGTCCCGGGCTGGAACTCTTTCGGGTTCTGGAGAAGAAATTAGGGAAGCTGAATGTCATCGCAGAGGATCTGGGTTACTTGACAGAAAGTGTGCATCAGATGGTGAAGGAAAGCGGTTTCCCGGGCATGAAGGTTTTGGAATTTGCCTTTGATTCCGGGGTAGACAACCTCTATCTGCCCCACAATTACAGCAAGAATTGTGTGGTTTATACCGGAACCCATGATAATGATACTGTCCTGGGCTGGTATGATCATCTCAACGAAGGAACCAGACACTTCCTTGGGGATTATATGAATCGGAAAGGCCGTCCTCGCGAGGAACTGCCCTGGGATTTCATCCGCATGGCTATGGCCAGTGTAGCTGATCTGGCCATGGTACCCCTGCAGGATTATCTCTGCCTGGGAGGCGAAGCCAGAATGAACTTCCCTTCGACCCAGGGAACAAACTGGAAATGGCGTATGCTGCCCGGGGAGTTCTCCACCCAGCTTGCGGAAAGGATTCGGTCACTGGCTCATTTGTATGGAAGAATCTAGCCTAAAAATGGTTTGGGTGTCAAAACACCCAAACCTGTGGTTATAACAGATCTTTCGTCTTCCGAGCAAGGTAAAGGGGCAGATTGGTAAAATCTCCGTCTTTGCGATAGCCACGCTTGGAGAAACGAAAAGCATGTTTTGGCTTGTGATCTGCGACATACCTCTTGAAAGAGGGGGCTGATTTGTCTTCGCCTCCCTTAGCTTCAATAGGGATGATTTCCATACCGCTTTGTAATACGAAGTCAATCTCACCGCTTTTGTCCGAGTAGTAGCGAGGTTCTACCTCAAACTGTCCACGAAGCTGCTGCAAAACGTAGTTTTCAGTCAGAGGCCCTTTGAACTGATAGTCCGATTTCAGCAGAATGGCGGCATTGTCAACGCCTGCCATATGCTTGAGGAGCCCGGTATCAAAGACAAAGAGCTTGAATTGGTCCAGCCTGTCAAAGGCAGACAGGGGATGCTCCATCTTGGATACGTTGTAGACACGATTCAACATACCTGCTGAAACCAGCCATTCAATCGCTTCTTCAAAATCTCTGGCTCTGCCGCCCTCCCGAACAGCACCGTACATAAACTTTTCATTCGGCTTTGCAAGCTGTGCCACAATGCTGCGGAACACCATAAGGATACGACCGCTGTTGACTTTGCCGTTGTGCTTGGAAAAGTCATTTTCATAGACTTCAATCAGTTCTCTCTGAATCTGCGAAACCTTGGCAGGGTCTTTGTACTTGACCCACGAGGATACACATTCGGGCATACCGCCGATGATAAGGTAGTAGTCGTAGGATTCCAGCAGGCGCTTGTGAAAAATCTCTTCGATGGGTTGATTTTTCTGGATATTCTCATAAAAGGCATATAGACCGGAATCGGTAGCCTCTAGAAATTCGTCAAAGGTCAGCGGATAGATGTTCAAAAGATTCACCATACCCACAGGGTAGGATTTCGGCCTTGCCAAAAGCGTACCCAGCAGACTGCCTGCGGCAATTACATGGTATTCATTCGCTTTCTCCTTGAAATATTTTAGGGTATTCAGAGCTTCGGGACACTCTTGAATTTCGTCAAAGATAAGCAAGGTTTTTTCCGGTTCAATCTTCTCGCCGCCAATCATAGAGAGCAGATCGATGATACGCTGGGGGTTTTTGTTCGCCTCGAAGATGGACTTCAACTCATCTTCCTCATCAAAGTTGAAATAGGCGAAATTGTCATAGTAGTTTTGCCCAAACTCTTTCATCAGCCAAGTCTTTCCAACCTGTCTTGCTCCTTTAAGCACCATGGGTTTGCGTTCGGGGCTGGCTTTCCATTGAATCAATTCTGAAATTGCATTGCGTCTCAAGTGCATCACCATCCTTTATAAGTGGTGCTTACAGCATAACACATTTCTCTTGATTTTTCGATACTATTCCCACACATTTTTCCTGGTTTTCAATAGGCTAAAAAACACATTTTTCCAGGCTTTTGACACTGTAACCAAAGGTTTGGGTGTCAAAACACCCAAACCTTTGGTTACACGGATTGTTCCG
>CAVLCU010000093.1:0-10520 GCA_963661545.1 Lachnospiraceae bacterium
TCATATCTCCGGCCGCATCTACGATCTGCTGACAGGCATCTGCCGCTGCATCCACCGGGTTCACCACAATCACCTTCTGTCCAGCATTCCTGGCTGTCTCAACAAACTGAAGAAGCTTGCTTTGATCGTTCTGGGCATCCTGGGTGGTCAGCTTGATTCCCAGGGCTTGGGCTGCCTCAATAGCACCGGACTCCATCTCAGAGAGAAACTCATCCCGATTTGCTATAATCATAGTTACCGTCCCAATCTCGTCACCGTCCCCCTCTGCATGGGATGCCGCCGCAGTTGATGTGCCCGAGCTTCCCGATCCCCCGGAAGATGAGGATCCTCCGCTGCCTGATCCTCCGCAACCTACCAGACTTCCTGCCAGCATAGCAGCAGCCACCAGGGCAATCCCTATTTTCTTTCGCATATCTTGTCCTCCCAACACGGTTTCTACTTATTATTGTGTGCCTTCTCTTGTATCGATACTGACCCCATTATAGTCAATTATGACCCTTCTGTCTTTTGCCAGGCTGCCGCCAATTCCGGTCTTTTTTCCTGCTCAACTATCTGTTTTTTTGATTTCCTGCTCTATTTATTTTGCACAAGATTTTCCTTTTATGTTTTTCTTCTTTTGTATAATATATTGCTTTTTCTTCTGCCTGTGGCTGGAAAATGGTGGTTTTTGCACAAAATATACCCTATAATGGGGATAGCGGAAAACCTATACAAGGAGGAAGATCATGATACTGAGTTTTGCCCAAAAGACTTTGCCGGAATTCTATCAGGAAGAACCAAGACCTCGCCTCTTAACAGCCAGCAATATCTCCCGGGAATCCAGTCAATATGCCCGGGTTTTGCACAGCCACAGCGACCGGCTGGAGATTCTTCTGGTTCGTACCGGATCCGGTTACTACATCGTCGACCAGGAGCGATTCGATATCAAAGCCGGAACTGTCATCATCTGCAATGAGGGTTCTCTTCACGACGAGGTGCCTGAATACAATCATCAGCTCTCCATGTTCTGTATTGCCCTGGACCAGGTCCACATCAGGGGACTGCCCCGAAACCACCTGATTCCTGCCACCTTGAAGCCGGTCATTGAGATCCAACGGGACTTCTCCCTGCTGGAATCCATCTTCCGTTCTATCTTCGAGGCTCTTTCCTGCGGGGATGAACTCGCCCAGGACAGCAGCTTTTATCTGGCCCAGGCTCTTCTGGCCCTGATCCAGCAGCTCTTTCACAGATATGGCTGTCCCACCACTCCTCCCCCTCGTAAGGAGAGTTTCTCTTTGCTCTCCGACATCAAGGGATATATCGACCAGCACTACAAGGAGGATCTGTCTCTGGCCACCATCAGTGATCAGTTCTTCGTCAGCCAGTCTTACCTATCCCACCTCTTCAAAAGCAGGCTGGGATATACCCCCATGCACTATATCTCCCGCCGCCGCATCGGAGAGGCTCAGCTTATGCTGGTATTTACGGATAAGACCATAACGGAAATCGCCTGCGAGGTAGGCTTTAACAGCCTGAGCCACTTTAATGTGCAATTCAAAAAATACGTAGGCCTGTCACCGGTGGTCTACCGGAACAAAAATCTGACTTGAGAAGGCCTCCTGGCTCTTTATTTGTCTCCGTTGAATTCGTGGATGGCATCGATCATGCCTACGATATTTTCCAGGGGCACATTGCACTGAATGATATGGATAGAGGCACAGATATACCCTCCGTTTTTCGAGAAGATCTCGCAGCGCTCCTTGACCTGATCCTTGACCTCCTGGACAGTTCCAAAGGGCAGAACCTTCTGGGTATCCACGCAGCCCCCCCAGAATACCATCTGATCTCCGTAGGCATCCTTCAGGCGCTGGGGATCCATGCCTGCAGCGGAGCACTGAACCGGATTTACGGAGTCAAAGCCGCTTTCGATCAGCTTGGGTATGACATCATAGATGGCTCCGCAGGAATGCTTCAGGGTATGCCATTTGGCATGCTGGTGGACCCAGTCGTTCATTTTCTTATAATAGGGCTTATAGAATTCCTCGAAAGTGTCTAAAGAGCACATCAAAGACCGCTGGTTGCCGAAATCTGTTCCGCAGATATAGGCCACATCCACCAGGTCACCCAGGATGTCAAACATTTTCGTCCAGTTCTCGATCATCCTGTCCGTCTGATATTCGAAGACCTGGTGGACATAATCCGGATAGAGGAGGGGAGCCATATACCAGTCAGACACCGTCCGGATCCCCTTGGGGTGCTTCAGCTGGGGGCCTGCGATAAAAGCAGCATCCCCCAGGGCTGCTCCGCCTGGATCAAAGACCACTGCCCGACCGGTCTTCTTATTCTTGTATTCCTGGGCAACCTTGCGAAGATAAGCCAGGTTATCCTCGCTGATCTCGCCATATTCCTCGCAGTTGTCCATGAAGTCCATATGGTCTTCATCCATGGGCTCCGGCCGCTCCACATTGTCGAAATAAAAGCCGCCTGCAGGCATATGGCCACTGGGAGCTACCGAAGTATCACCCTGGGGATAGATGAAATATCCCCCCTTGCCGTCATCTCGAATCTGACACTCCTTGGGTACCAAGAGATCCACTCCCATGTATTTCCATTCCTTCCAATCTCCATCAGTGCGAAGACCAAAGCTGGCATTAAAGGGAGTGATCTGCTCCACATCGGTTCCGATGGCTGCCTTTAGGTCCTCATCCATGGCTCCGGTCATGCCGAAGATATCAAATACCTTGATCGGCCGCTTCTCCAAGCCATAATAATCTCTCAGCTTCGCTACATTCGTTACATGCAAGGTAGAGCATCCCATGCCCCCCATATCCATAGGCACCTTGTCCGGCTGTCTGTGAGCAAATGCTGTCCTTACTCTTTCTTTTGAA
This sequence comes from Lachnospiraceae bacterium, assembly GCA_963661545.1. GTDB lineage: Bacteria > Bacillota > Clostridia > Lachnospirales > Lachnospiraceae > Scatomonas. Next base: position 2,868 of record CAVLCU010000093.1, read on the forward strand.
GTCATCGTAGTCATAGTAAAATCCCCCATACTTTGAACTTGTTTGAACCGGTTTCCGCAACAATTGGTTTCCTAGCATCGATACAAGCGTATTATAGCCTGGGGGGTGTCTTTTCGCTATGGGATTACTGCCATCTATATTCCCTTTTTGGGGGGCAAATCCTCCTTTTTTTCGATTTCATGCACACAGCCTTTTATCACTGAGCGACACAAAGCCCGCCTTGTCCCAAACAGACAAGGCGGGCTTTGTAAGTGGCATAGGCTGTTTATTTGGCCAATACTTGGTCTACGGCTGCAAGGATGTCCGGACACTTGCATTTCTCTCGAAAGAGGTCATAGCGGATACCGGCGAATCCTCCCTTGATACGTTCAATCAGATCCGGGTCATCGATGGAAGCCAGCAGATCGGTCAATTTGGGATGGGAGTAGGATTTCAGCTTAATGGTACGGGCTGCATTCTCCTGCTCGGACTGGGCGGAGCTTTCCGGATATCCGCCCCCCGGCTCCTGGGCAAAGAGCTTCTCAAATAAATATTCCAGGTTGATTTCCCCGGCCCAGCCCCAGCCCTTTGCATAGGGAAGGGACATGCAATTCCCATTATTGACCTGGGTAAAGAGGAAGGAGTCCGTGGGATCCGAGCAAAGGCCGCATACCACACCTGGCATGGCATTGGCCGCAATCATTGCTCCCTCCCCGGTTCCGCAGCCTGTTACCACGAAATCCGCTGCCTTGGCATTCAAAAGGGCAGAGATAAAGAAGGCATTCTGGATATAGGTCTGTCTGTGATCCTCTGCATGAAACTGTCCGTAGTTGGTAACCCTGTGTCCATTTGCCTCTGCCACCTTTTTGAGGGTGGTATAAACCAGTTCATTTTTAGCACAAGTGCTATATTCCATTACTAATGCGATTTCCATTGTCAAAGCTCCCTTCCCTCTGCCTTAGTTGATTCTTGCAATTTTCTTAGCCAGCATTTTCTTGCGTTCCATATTGGACTGGCGGGCGATCATGATCCGCTGGGCCTGGGGGGATCCTGCGCCATGCATGGATTCCGGCAGGTAGCCTACGGCTGCGGTTCCCATAGTCATATTTTCGATCAGGCGCAAAAGCCGCATGCGGTCCTCGGTGGGGACAGAGGCCACCCCCTTGAGGTATTTCTCAATATAAGCATGGGTGGCCGGGTTGCGATAATCTGCCTCGGAGGGCTGGGTGACCATGATACCTCCGGCCAGATCCTGGGCTAGGCGAGCAATCTCATAGGGGAAGCGAGTGACATTCTGCTTGCAGACATTGGCCAGGAGCAGGTCGATCAGGTAGTTGCCGCTCTTGGTCTTCTTGCCCTGGCAGGAGCAGGCGATCCCGCAGCTGTAGAGAGTCTCATTCAAATGAGTCATTTCAATGAGCTTGTCCTTCACATGGCTGGCCTTGGAGGAACCGGCCATCTCCCCGGCCAGGGCAGCTGCTCCGATGAGCACATCTCCCACCCCTACCTTGCAGCCCCCGTAGCTCTGGCGGTGATAGCCGGCAAAGCGCTCTACCATCATTCCGGCATACTTGGTCTCCCCGTTCAGGAAGATCATCTCATTGGGCACGAAGACCCGGTCAAAGATCACCAGAACCTCATGGCCCCCGTAGGTCTTATTGCCTACGTCAATATCGCAATATTCCTCCGTCTTGCGGGTATCACAGGACTGGCGGCCCATGATGAGGGTAATACCTTCCGCATCGCTGGGACAGGCGAAGGAAATGGCATAATCCTCGTCCCCCTCTTTCATGGAAATGGTGGGCATAACAATCACATAGTGGCTGTTGAGATAACCGGTCTGGTGAGCCTTGGCGCCGGTCACATAGACCCCTTCCGGAGTACGTTCCACCACATGAAGGTAAAGATCCGGATCTGCCTGCTGGGAGGGGGACAAGGATCGATCTCCCTTGACGTCCGTCATAGCTCCGTCCACTCCCCAATCCTGCTCCTGCACCTGGGTCCAGAACCCGACAAAATTCTGATGGTAATGGGTTCCACATTCCTCATCCGTCTCATAGGTAGTGGAATAGACGGCATTGGCCGCATCCAAACCTACACAGCGCTGGAAGCAGGAGGCGGTCTTCTGGCCGCAGAGCCTTTGCATCTTGACCTTCCTGACCAGATCCTCCGTGGATTGATGCAGGTGGGTGAAGCGGTTGATCTTCTTGCCCGTCAGGTTGGAGGTGGCCGTCATCAAGTCCTCATATTGGGGATCCTCTGCCAGCTCATAGGTGGCCGCAAAAGAATTTAAGGAAGGACGTACAATGAGATGGTCCACCACATTTTCCACCTTTTTTCCAAAGCAATAGAGATTCAAGTTCAATTTTCGCAAAGATTCGATATATTCCTCTTTCGTCATCATTTCTTATTCCTCCTCCAACATAAGGTGGGTTTGACTGTCATGCAGTCAGGGATTCTCCAAAACGCTCCCGATACTCTTCCATCAGAGCCGGTCGAAACTTAGGATGGGCAATGGCTATGAGCCGCTTGGCACGTTCCCGCAAGGTCTGGCCTCTCAGCTGGGCAATGCCATATTCGGTCACCACATAATTCACATCGCACCGGCTGGTGGTCACCGGTCCTCCCCTGGTAATGGTAGATACGATCTTGGAGGCCTCATCCCCCTTAGTGGTGGAATGGAGGGCAATGATGGACCGTCCCCCCTTTGACCGATTAGCTCCCCGAACAAAGTCCATCTGGCCTCCGATCCCGGAGATCTGCCGCAATCCTATGGCCTCCGCACAGATCTGCCCCTGCAGATCCACCTCCACACAGGAATTGATGGAAACCACATTGTCATTTTGGGAAATCACGTAGGGATCGTTACATACATCCACCGGCAGCATCTGTATCATGGGATTGTTATCTGCATAATCGTAGAGCTTCCTGGTACCCATCAGGAAGGATACCGTTACCTTGCCCGGATCCCGCTGCTTACACTGGCCGTTGATCACCCCATTTTCCAGCAGGGGCAGGACTCCGTCCGAGATCATCTCGCTGTGGATGCCCAGGTTCTTCTTATCCCCCAGAAAGGCTAATACCGCATCCGGCATGGCGCCGATTCCCAGCTGCAGACAGTCTCCATCTCTCACCAGCTGGGCGATATATTCCCCTATGGCTCGATCCTTGTCTCCTATGGGAGCCGGCTGGGATTCCACCAGAGGCTCCTGGGAATGGAGGAAAGCATCAATCTGGGATACGTGGACAAAGGTTTCCCCATAGGTTCTGGGCATATGGGGGTTCACCTCGGCAATTACCCGTTTGGCTGTCTTTACCGCCTGAACGGCATAGTCACAGGACACCCCCAGGGAAATGTATCCTCTCTCATCCGGCGGGGTGCTGATGAAGGCAAAAACATCCAGGGGCAGGGTGCCGTCCCGGAACATGCCCGGGATATCAGAGAAAAATACCGGGGTATAATCTGCCCGATGGTCTGCCAGAGCCTTGCGGGAGGCTCCTCCGGCGAACATGGAATTGTGGCGAAAATGCTCTTCCATCCCCGGCTGCAGGTATTCCCCGGTGCCCAGATAAACCATATGACGGATCTCCACATTATGAAATTCCTCCGCCAGGCTGGCCATGGTACGCTGGAAGAGGGCGGGCTCTGCCACCGCATGACCAAAGAGGACATGATCCCCGTCCCTCAGCATGCGGACAGCCTCTTCTGGGGTTTTGGTATGGTCCTGATAATATTTCTTCCAATCCATTTCTCTTCCCCCGTTTAAAATGCCCTTCGATAGATAGCCAGAAGGTCCTCTTCCGTCAATTCTGTATAATTGTTGGCCAGGAGCCGCTGCTGGGTCTCTATCACACTGCGGGCAAAGACCGGCAGCTCTTCTGCCTGGATTCCCAGGGCATGCAAAGGACTCTTCTCCAGAACCTCCTCCATGAGATGATAGAGAGCCGCCAGGGCAAATACCGGATCGGTATGCAGCACCTCCGCCAGCAGGTTCTCCAGCTGGTTCAGCTTGCCGATAGGCTTCTTCTCCTGGTATTTGCGCATGACATCTGCGAACATCAGCTGGTTGGCCTGACCATGAGGGATGTGATGCGTTCCCCCCAGGGGATAGGCCATGGCATGAACGGCTGCACAGCCTCCATGGGCAAAGGCGATACCCGCATAGTTGGAGGCCCGCAGAAATTCCGGCGCATGCTCCTTCCATCTCTCCGGGTCCCCTGTCTCCAGGGTCGCTTGCCAGCCCTCCAGAATCAGGTGGATGGCTTGCTCTGAGAAGAGCTCGCTGAGGGCGCAGGCCTGGGGCGACAGGTAGCTCTCCACCGCATGGACCAGGGCATCAATGGAGGAGGTGGCAAAGACCGGATAGGGCAGGCTGGTCAGCAGAGCCGGAACCAGGGCAGCCTCATCCGCGTACATGGCCGGAGAGACCAAACCTACCTTCACCCCCTTCGTGGTTCGGTTAATGATGGACAGGTTGGTCACCTCACTGCCGGTGCCGCAGGTGGTGGGAACGATGATCAGAGGATGAACCTTCTGTAAGGAAGTCATATGGTCATACAGGTCATCCACCCGATCCGCACTGGTGGCTACGGACAAAACCTTGGCAATGTCAATGACCGTTCCTCCTCCCACCGCCACGATACGGTGGTAGGTCTTGTCCCTAAGCTCCTCCAGGATCGCATCCACCATGACATCTGTGGGCTCTCCGGCTCCAAACTTCTCCTGGAAGCAGGTCTGGCAGTCCAGACCCAGCTCCCCTATCGCAGGATGGTAGATATATTCATTGGTTAAAATCAGATCATTGGCTCCCAGCTTCTCTTCCTGGGCCAATGTGCGAAAATCCACATATTCCGCAATGGATGGAATGATACGAAAGGCTTTCATCTTCCCTTTCCTCCTCTCAATTCAAACAGGCACAGCCAGATGGCCACCTATCCTGGTACAGGCGAGTCTCTGCCGGATGGGCAGCCACCCTGGCAGCCGCGGGTCCCTGCCCAATGGCCACCTATCCTAGTACAGGCGAGCCTCTGCCAGATGGGCATCCAGGTTCTTCCGGGCCTCCTGCACGGCCTGGGACTTGGAGGTGGAGGCGATTCCGATATGCCACCAGCTCTCATACCCCTCTGCCATGGTCTTAGGCAATACCTTGGCATCAATGATACAGGAAACCGATTCCTTTTTGGCATCCTGGATGGCCTTGCGGAATTCCTCCGGGGTCTTGGCATAGAAGGCCTTCATGCCAAATCCCTCCCCGATCTTACCGAAATCGGTATAGCAATAGTCGCCGTCCAGCTTGCCGGTCTGGGGATCCCGGTGGCGCATCTCCGTGGCCAGGGACCCGATCCCATTGCCCATCTGCAGGTTGTTGATGCAGCCAAAGGCACAATTGTCGAAGACAATCACGGTAATTTTTGCCCCCTCCTGGATGGCGGTGGGGATCTCCGAATTCAGCATCATGAAGGAGCCGTCTCCCACCAGGGCATAGACCTCCTTGTCCGGCTCCGCCAGCTTGGATCCCAAAGCTCCGGCAATCTCATATCCCATGCAGGAAGCTCCATATTCCATGTTGTAGGAATTGGGAGCATCCGTCACCCAGAGCCGCTCCAGATCTGCCGGCAGAGACCCGGCTGCCGCCACCACGATGGCATCGGCATCTGCCTCTTCCCGAAGGATGCCCACCCCATTGGATTCTGTGATGGTTCCCCCGATCTGGCTGACAAAGTCATTCATGATCTTCTCTGTCCAGCTGGGTACGCAGGGAAGGAATTTTCCCTCTCCAAAGCCCTCTCCGTGATACTGAACCCCCAGAACTCTCAGACGCTCTTCTTCCCAAACCCTGCGAATCTCTTCAATCTCGGTGCCGTAAGCGGATTGGTAGCCCTCTGTCTTCAATCGGGTCAGGATAGCCTCCAGGGTCATCTTGGCATCTCCGATGCAGCGGGTGGCATCCAGCTTCTCTGCATGGAATTCTGAAGTATTGATGGCCAGCACCTTCACATCCGGATTGCGGAAGAGAATCCATTTGGAACCGGTGACAAAGTCATTGAAACGGGTTCCTACCCCGATAACCAGGTCACAGTCCTTACAAAGGCTATTGGCTGCCAGGCCGCCGGTGATGCCGATGCCGCCTACCGCCAGTTCAAAGGAATCCGGCAAACAGGAATGGCCGGCCTGGGTCTGGGAAACCGGGATCTTGAATTCCTTACAGAACTCCATCACCGTCTGTCCTGCCTCGGAATAGCGAACTCCGCCGCCGGCGATCAGCAGGGGCTTCCTGGCGGCCTTGATCAGCTCCACGGCCTGATCCAGCTCATAGTCATCAGCCAGACGGCGAGCCACATGATGTACCCGTTTCCGGAAAAAATAATCCGGGTAATCAAAGCTCTCCCCCTGCACATCCTGGGGCAGGGAAATGACTGCCGTTCCGCAATTGGCCGTATCCGTCAGCACCCGCATGGCATTTACCAAAGCACTCATAACCTGCTCCGGGCGAGAGATCCGATCCCAATACTTTGCCACCGGCTTGAAGCAATCCGAAGCCGATATGGACAGATCCTGGGGAGATTCCAGCTGCTGCAGAACCGGATCCGGCTGGCGGGTGGCGAAATAATCGGAGGGGAAAAGGAGCAGGGGGATGTTATTGATGGTAGCCGTCAAGGCTGCCGTTACCATATTGGCTGCTCCCACGCCGATGGAGGAAGTACAGGCGATAATCCTGCGGCGGTTATGCTGCTTGGCATAACTGATAGCCGCATGAGCCATACCCTGCTCATTTCGCCCCTGATAGACCCGCAGATGTCCCGGATCCTCCTCCAAAGCCTGTCCCAGACCCACTACCATGCCATGGCCAAAGATGGTAAAGATCCCATCCACGAAGGGCTCTGTCCTGCCGTCCATCTCAATATATTGCTGATTCAAGAACTTCACGATGGCCTGTCCCACTGTCATACGGATGTTTCCCATTGTCTGATCCTCCTTCAATCCTCTTGCCCGGTACATCACCGCCTCCAAACCCAACCCGGTTCCCTGGTTTCTGGGCTCTGCACCGTCCCTGTGGTGTTTTTGCTTATCTTCAGTCTAGCACCCGGCCAGGTATTTTTCTTTTAACATCTTGGGAAAACTCCTCATCCTTTCTGTTATCCATCTCTTCTTGGATATTTTAACGGTTTTTCCCTCTCTTCCATGATAATTCCCTGCGTTTTGACCAGAAAACAAGTCAATTTCTGACAACAAAGGCAAGACCGCCCAACGGGTTTTTTTCAAAAATTTGTGGTAAGGGTATCAGCCGCCGGGGGGAGTTATTTTGAAAGTCCCGGACGGGAGGAGCCAGGGGTGGCGGGGGTGTAGTCTGGCAGGCTAGGCTTCAGCTTGAAGAAGTACTAACCGGTCATCGGCTCCTACAGAAGGGCACCGGGCAAACTCAGCCGAAAGCTGATGCTTTCGCCTTCGGTTGCCCGTTCCGCCCGTGCTTGAGGCACGGACTCCAGCCCTCCTTTCGAAGTCGCTGCCCGCTAAATACTTCTAATCAAGCTTGCAGAGGCCTGCCTACCTACACCCCCGCCACCCCTGGCTCCTCCCTGACAATTCCTTGCGAAAAAGCTGCTCCCTCCTCGTTAATTCTGAAAGTTCAGGACATCAGACATCAGTTTGAAACAGATGGTGCATGTCAAAGC
>CAVLCU010000094.1:0-7097 GCA_963661545.1 Lachnospiraceae bacterium
AAAGCCCCGCGAAAACCCGAATTGAGGGAGGGTGCTGTGTGCCAGTGGCACACGTTTAGCACCGACCGAAGCGGAGCGTAGACGTGGGAGTGCGTAGCACGGAACAATCCGTGTAACCAAAGGTTTGGGTGTTTTGACACCCAAACCATGGATATGAAGGATAACAGGAGGCTTTTTCGTGGCTGATTATAGGAAGGAAATAGAAAAAAGGCGAACCTTCGCCATTATCTCTCACCCGGATGCCGGTAAGACGACCTTGACGGAGAAGTTTTTGCTCTATGGAGGCGCCATTAATCTGGCAGGATCGGTAAAGGGCAAGGCGACGGCTCGCCATGCGGTGTCAGACTGGATGGAGATTGAGAAGGAGAGAGGGATCTCCGTAACCTCCTCCGTGCTGCAATTTAATTATGGGGGCTATTGCATCAATATTCTGGATACGCCGGGACATCAAGACTTCTCGGAGGATACCTACCGAACCCTGATGGCAGCGGATTCGGCGGTTATGGTCATCGACGGGAGTAAGGGAGTGGAGGCTCAGACCCGGAAGCTCTTCAAGGTCTGTGTCATGCGGCATATTCCCATTTTTACTTTTATCAATAAGATGGATCGGGATGCCAACGATACCTTTGATCTTCTGGATGAGATTGAGAAGGAGCTGGGGATCGCCACCTGTCCGGTTAACTGGCCCATCGGGTCGGGCAAGGCTTTTCGGGGGGTCTATGACCGGAATACCCGCAAGGTTCTGGTCTTCTCAGATACCCAGAAGGGAACCAGGGAGGGGATTGAGGAGGAGATCTCTGTGGAGGATCCCCATCTGCTGGATGTCATCAGTCAGGAACAGAAGGACACCTTAGAGGAGGAGATCGAGCTCCTGGACGGGGCTTCGGCAGAATTTGATCAGGAAAAGGTAAGCCAGGGTCAGCTGTCCCCGGTATTCTTCGGGTCGGCTCTGACCAACTTCGGTGTGGAGACCTTTCTGAAGCATTTCCTGCAGATGACTACCCCTCCCCTGCCCCGGAAGGCGGACTGTGGCGTGATAGATCCCATGTCGGAGGCCTTTTCCGCCTTTGTCTTCAAGATTCAGGCCAATATGAACAAGAATCACAGAGACCGGATTGCCTTTATGCGGATCTGCTCCGGCAAGTTTGACGCCGGCATGGAGATCTACCATGTCCAGGGAGACAAGAAAATGCGACTTCTCCAGCCTCAGCAGATGATGGCGGATGACCGGCATGTGGTGGAGGAAGCCTATGCAGGCGATATTATAGGGGTCTTCGATCCGGGCATTTTCTCCATCGGAGATACCATCTGTACCCCGGGGAAGAAGTTTGTCTACGAGGGAATTCCCACCTTCGCGCCGGAGCATTTTGCCCGGGTCACCCAGCTGGATACCATGAAGAGAAAGCAATTTGTCAAGGGCATCAACCAGATCGCCCAGGAAGGGGCTATCCAGATCTTCCAGGAGGCCAAGGGAGGTATGGAGGAGATTATTGTGGGGGTTGTGGGTGTCCTGCAATTCGATGTCCTGAAGTATCGGCTGGAAAATGAATATAATGTGGAGATCCGTCTGGATATGCTGCCCTACGAATACATCCGCTGGATCGGCAACCGGGAGGAAGTGGAGGTAGACAAGATCGTGGGCACCTCCGATATGAAGAAGGTGATGGATCTCAAGGGCAGACCCCTCCTCCTCTTTGTCAATTCCTGGAGCGTAGGCATGACCCTGGATCGCAATGAGGGCCTGGTGCTGGAGGAGTTCAGCAAGAATTGACAGGAAAGTGTCTTTTATTTTTGAAAGGGCTTTGGTATAATAGAAGAAAAGTCCCGGCAGGCAGCCGAGCTGAGAGGGATGCATAAGGAGGTTTCGGTATATGGCAGAGAACAGGAATTCCGCAAGGAACACCTATACGATATATGATGATCATACGGTGGGAACCGTACAGATTGCGGATGAGGTGGTGGCGATTATTGCAGGCCTGGCGGCTACGGAGATTGATGGTGTAGCTTCCATGGGCGGCAATATTACCAATGAGCTGGTGGGAAAGCTGGGGATGAAGAGCTTGTCCAAGGGTGTGAAGGTGGATGTGCTGGAGGGAGTGGTCAGCGTGCGGCTGGCCTTGAATATCAAGTACGGCTACAACATACCGGACACCAGCCGGAAGGTGCAGGAGAGGGTAAAGTCAGCCATTGAGAATATGACAGGACTGGAAGTGGCAGATGTGAATGTCAGCATCGCAGATGTGGTACTGGAATCCGGCAGATAGAAGGCAGGATGGCCGCAGGACACCTGGGGAGCAGTCTTCCGGGAGCCTGCGGCCTTCCATTTACTCTGAAAGCCCCGACAAGCAGCCGGGCTGAGGGCAAGCTTGCTTGCGCCGAAGCACGGATATTTGTCGGGCAAGCCCGTATCCGCAAGTAGGACGATAGTCCGGATTGCGGATACGGGCGGCAGCTGCGAGAGCACGAAGTGCGGAGCAGCTGGCTTTCAGTTGTGGTGGTGGCGGCAGCTGCGAGAGCACGTCAGTGCGAAGCAGCTGGCTTTCATACCTGGTGGAGGCGGCGACTGCGGGAGCACGCTGTACGGAGCGCGCAGCGCGGAGCAGCCGGCTTTCATCCGTGGTAGCGCAAAGCAGCAGGACAAGGAAGGCAGAGAATCGGTCAGATATAGGGGATAGAAGCAGAAATGAAGCGCAGTGAATTACGAGAGACGATATTTAAGCTATTGTTCATGGAGCAGTTCAACAGCCGGGAGGAGATGCCGGAACAGGTGCAGCTCTACCTGGAATCCCTGGAGGCAGGGCGGGAGGATGCGGTTTATGACAAAGGGCCTACCCCGGAGGAAGAAGCCTATATGCAGGGCAAGTACGAAAAAATCCAGGATCTTCTTCCTGGGATCGATCAGGAGCTGAACCGGGTTTCAGAGGGTTGGAAGACCAGCCGCATGAGCAAGGTGGATCTGACCATTTTGCGGCTTGCGGTCTATGAGATGAAGTATGATCCGGAGGTTCCGGTGGGAGTTGCCATCAACGAGGCCGTGGAGATTGCCAAGCGCTTCGGGGGAGAGGATTCCGCTTCCTTTATCAACGGAATTCTGGGCAAGATAGCCAGGGAGGGAACAGATACCCAGTGAGTCAGGCCAATGTATATTCCGTAGGCCAGGTCAATGCCTACATCAAGAATATGTTCCAGCAGGACTTCCTCCTGCGGAGAATATCTGTCAGCGGAGAGGTCAGTAATTGCAAATACCACCATTCCGGCCATATCTATTTTACCCTGAAGGATCAGACGGGAGCCATCTCCTGCGTGATGTTCGCCAGTGCCCGGCGGGGTCTGGCCTTTCGGATGCAGGAGGGGGATCAGGTGGTGGTTACCGGCAGCCTGGATGTCTATGAGCGGGATGGCCGCTACCAGCTCTATGCCAGGGAGATTGTCCTGGCGGGAGCCGGTCTCCTCTATGAGCGTTTTCTGGCTCTGAAGGCGGAGCTGGAGGAGATGGGCATGTTTGCTCCGGAATATAAGCAGCCCATTCCCGCCTATGTGCGCAGACTGGGGATCGTTACGGCGCCTACCGGAGCCGCTGTGCGGGATATCCAGAATATCGCCTACCGGCGTAATCCCTATATCCAGCTGATTCTCTACCCGGCTTTGGTGCAGGGGGAGGGGGCGGTGGCCAGCCTTGTGACCGGCTTGCAGGTTCTGGACGGTTTGGGACTGGATGCCATTATCCTGGGTCGGGGGGGCGGATCCATCGAGGATCTGTGGGCCTTCAACGAGGAGGCGGTGGCAAGAGCCATCTTCCACTGTCAGACTCCGGTCATCTCTGCCGTAGGACATGAGACGGATGTGACCATTGCGGATTTCGTGGCAGACCTGCGGGCTCCAACCCCTTCGGCAGGGGCAGAACTGGCAGTGGCAGATATCAGAGAAGTATTGCGGAAGATGGAGACCCTTTCCCAGAGGCTGCAAAGGGCAGCCCAGGACAATATCAGCGCCAGGCGGGAAGGCCTGGAGGCCTGGAAGCGTCGCTGGCTTTATTTGAGTCCGGAGAATCAGATTCGGGACAAGAGGCAGAGGCTGGTGGAGCTGGATAAGGGCCTGCGGGAGGCCGTCGAACGAGTTCTGACCGACAAACGCCATAGTCTCCAGCTCCTGCTCCGGAGAATGGAGGGTTTATCTCCCTTGCACAAGCTGAACCAGGGCTTTTCCTATATGGAGGATGCCCAGGGCAGGAATATCGCTTCTGTAGACCAGGTGCAGGTCGGGGATCCGGTGCGAATCCGGGTGGTGGATGGCTGTATTCATGCCCAGGTTCTGGGGACAGAGCAGACAGGCAGTGGAAGGGAAGACAGGCCGGTTATTTCACAATCGATGGACTAGAAACAGGGGAAGGATATCCGGCTGACGGAGGATAGGCATGGAAGAAGGAAAAGAGAAGGCAAGGGAACAGGCAGGAGCCAAAGCCCTGGGTGCAAAGGCCGGTGCAGGAGGGGAGGATCTCAGCCTGGAGGAGGCCTTTGAAAGGTTGGAGGAGCTGGCACAAAGGCTGGAGACTCGGGGAATCCCCCTGGAGGAGTCCTTTGGCATCTATAAGGAGGGAATGGAGCTTCTGAAGCTTTGCAACGACAAGATTGATCGGGTAGAAAAGAAGATGCTCCAGGTGAATGAGAATGGCGAATTCAGTGAATTTTAAGGAAGAGCTGACCAGAAGGATGAAGCAGGCAGAGTCTGTGGTAATCGCCTATCTGCCCAGGCCGGAGGGATTTTCCGCCAGACTTGCGGAGGCTATGAATTATAGTATGACAGCCGGGGGAAAGCGCTTACGTCCCTTGCTGATGCAGGAGTCCTATGCCCTCTTTGGCGGGGAGGGGAGGGTGGTTGAACCCTTTATGGCGGCTATTGAGATGATCCATACCCATTCTCTGATCCACGATGACCTGCCGGCCCTGGACAATGACCTCTATCGCCGGGGCAAGAGGACTACCCATAGTGTCTATGGGGAGGCCATGGGGGTTCTCAGCGGGGACGCCTTGCTGAATTATGCTTATGAGACTGCCCTGAAGGCCTTCGACCTCTCCGCCGGGGAGAGGACTGTCAGGGCCTTGCAGATCCTGGCTGACAAAACGGGTCTTCACGGGATGCTGGGAGGCCAGAGTGTGGATGTGGAGAATGAGAAGAATGACAGATTCGCCCTGGAGCGAGACCAGCTGGATGGGATTTACCTCCACAAAACCTCTGCCCTTTTGGAGGCTTCCCTGATGATCGGAGCCCTTCTGGCCGGAGCCGGCCGGACGGACCTGGCCTGTATGGAGCAGGTGGGAAGGAAGGTGGGGCTGGCCTTCCAGATCCGGGACGATATCCTGGATGTGGAGAGCAGCCAGGAAGAGCTGGGCAAGCCGGTTCTCTCGGACCAGAAGAATCAAAAGACTACCTATGTCACCCTGTTGGGGGTGGAGGCGGCATCAGGAAAGGTGGGGGAATTGACCCAGGAGGCCCTGGAACTGCTGGAGGCCCTGCCCCAACAGGGGGAACAAAAAGCCTTCCTAAGACAGCTGCTGGTGTATTTGGTGGAACGGAGAAAATGAAGGGTAGGAATGATGCTGGAGAAAATACTATTACCCAATGATGTCAAGAAGCTGCCCCAGGAGCGGCTGCCGGAGCTGGCGGAGGAGATTCGGGACTTTCTCATCACCTCTTTGAGTCACACGGGGGGACATCTTGCCTCCAATCTGGGGGTGGTGGAGCTGACCATTGCTCTCCACCGGGTCTACAACCTGCCCCGGGACAAGATGATTTGGGATGTGGGACACCAGGCCTATACCCACAAGATCCTGACCGGCCGGAAGAGAGACTTTGAAAAGCTGCGCCAGGAGGGGGGCATCAGTGGATTCCCCAGAAGAAGCGAATCGGCTTGTGACAGCTTTGATGCCGGTCATAGCTCCACCTCTATCTCTGCCGGCCTGGGCTATGTGAAGGCCAGAGACCTGACGGGTCAGGATTATTCGGTAGTCTCTATCATCGGAGATGGGGCGCTGACAGGGGGACCGGCCTATGAGGCCATGAACAATGCGGCGGATTTGAAGACGAATTTTGTGATTGTCCTGAACGACAATGAGATGTCGATTTCCAAAAATGTGGGCGGCATCTCGGACTATCTGGCAGGCCTGCGGACCTCCTCTGCTTATACCGGCTTCAAGATGGGGGTTTCCTCGGCTTTGGAGAAGATTCCCAAGCTGGGAGAGGGGATGGTCACCGCTCTGCGCCGGACCAAGAGCAGCATCAAGCAGCTGGTGATTCCAGGCATGTTTTTCGAGGACATGGGTCTGACCTATCTAGGACCGGTGGATGGCCATAATATCCGCCAGCTCATTAAGGTTTTGACGGAGGCCAGACGGGTTCCGGGACCGGTGCTGGTGCATGTCATTACCGAAAAGGGCAGGGGTTATCCCCCTGCCATGCGTCATCCTGCCCGTTTTCACGGGACCTCCGCCTTCCAGATCGAGACAGGCCTGCCCACCAGGATTTCCGGCCCAACTTATACGGATATTTTTTCCACGGTCATACGGAAGCTGGGAGAGAGGGATTCCAAGGTGGTGGCTATCACTGCCGCCATGGCAGAGGGAACCGGTTTGAAGCGCTTTGCCAACAAATTCCCGGAACGCTTCTTTGATGTAGGCATTGCCGAGGGCCATGCGGTGACCTTTGCCGCCGGACTGGCTCTGGGAGGGCTGATTCCGGTGGTGGCCGTCTATTCTTCCTTCCTGCAAAGGGGCTTTGACCAGCTGATGCAGGATGTCTGCATGCAGGATCTCCATGTCATCTTTGCCATCGACAGAGCCGGTCTGGTGGGAGGCGACGGGCGGACCCATCAGGGCTGCTTTGACCTGTCCTACCTGTCCATGATGCCGGGGATGACGGTATTGGCGCCTAAGAATAAATGGGAGCTGTCAGATATGCTCAAATATGGCATCAGGACCCAGGGACCGGTGGCTATTCGCTACCCCCGGGGAGAGGCTTTCATAGGTCTGCAGGAATTCCGGGCTCCCATTGTCAGGGGAAAGGCTGAGCTGATCCGGGAGGGCAGCGGGATTGCCCTGCTG
>CAVLCU010000094.1:7107-10473 GCA_963661545.1 Lachnospiraceae bacterium
GCCCTGCTGGCCGTAGGCAATATGGTGGAGGTGGCAGAAGAGGTGGAAGGCCGGCTGAAGGCATCCGGTCTCACCCCCAGCCTGGTGAACATGCGTTTTGTCAAGCCCTTTGACAAGGACTTGCTAAGACGGCTGGCTCAAAACCATTCTCTTTTCGTGACCCTGGAGGAAAATGTGGAAAATGGCGGTTTCGGCCAGCGGGTTCTCGCCTTTGCCCAAGAGGAGGGGCTGGATGTTACCGTCCTGATTGCCGCCATTCCGGACTGTTTCGTGGGGCATGGCAGTGTAGGCTGGCAGAGGCGGCAGGCCGGATTGGATGCAGACTCCATCTTGAGACGGATCCGCAGCCGGAAGCCGGGGACAAGGCAAGGAAGAGAAGGATAGAAAGGGCGGAAGGAAGCGGAATGAAGGAACGGTTGGATGTTATGATGGTAGAGCGGAATCTGGCTGCCTCCCGGGAGAAGGCCAAGGCCATCATTATGGCCGGTCAGGTCTTGGTGGAGGGCCAAAGAGAGGATAAGCCGGGGGCCACCTTTGCGGATACGGTGTCCATCACGGTCAAGGGGAATCCCCTTCCCTATGTCAGTCGGGGAGGACTCAAGTTGGCCAAGGCGGTGCAAAGCTTCGGCCTGGATCTGGCGGGGCGGGTCTGCATGGATGTGGGAAGCTCCACCGGGGGGTTCACGGACTGCATGCTGCAAAATGGGGCGGTCAAGGTCTATGCCGTGGATGTGGGCCATGGCCAGCTGGACTGGAAGCTGCGTCAGGATCCCCGGGTGGTCTGTATGGAGCGTACCAATATTCGCTATCTAACCCCGGGGGAGCTGGGGGAAGCCCCTTCCTTCGTATCCATTGACGTGTCCTTTATCTCTTTAAGCAAGGTTTTGCCTGTGGTATGGGGATTGATGGAAGCCCAGGGTCAGGTGGTCTGCCTGATCAAGCCCCAATTCGAGGCGGGCAGGGAAAAGGTGGGCAAAAAAGGGGTCGTTCGCGACCCGGCTGTCCACCAGGAGGTCATCGGGCATGTGCTGGATTGGTGTCAGGAGCTGGAATTCCAGCCCCTGCATCTGGACTTTTCCCCCGTCAAGGGGCCGGAGGGTAATATCGAATATCTGCTGCACCTGGACAAGGGGCAGGAAGCTGACCGAAAGTCCGGTCAGGGGATGGAGAAGGAGGAGAGGATCCAAAAGTCCGGTCAGAATGGGGAGGATCGCCTCTTCTCCTGGAGGGACAGGATCCGCCGGGTCGTGGCAAAAGCCCACGACACCTTGGATTAAGCAGGCGGAAAGAGAGAGCGGAAGATGAAGAATTTGAATATTTTCTATATTATCACCAACCGGATCAAGGATAGGGACCTGTCCCTGACCCGGCAGATTGCGGCTTATATTCGCAGTCACGGAGGGATCTGTTATATGCGGGAGGATTTCCTCAGCGGTCAGGAAGAGAACCCCCGCCATACGGATCCTGCTATGATCCCCCCGGAGGTGGAATGTATCCTGGTGCTGGGGGGAGACGGAACCCTGCTGCAGGCTGCCAGAGACGTGCTGGATCGGCAGATTCCCCTGCTGGGTATCAATCTGGGCACCCTGGGATACCTGGCGGAGATCAGCCGCCAGTCCATCTATCCGGCTCTGGATCGTCTGATGCAGGGCAGGTATAAGCTGGAACGCCGCATGATGCTCCAGGGCAGGGTATACCGGGGCAAGGAGCTTCTGGGGCAGGATATCGCCCTGAATGATATTGTGATCAGCCGCCTGGGCGGGTTGCGGGTGGTAGATCTGAATACCTATGTGAATAAGAGCCGGCTGACCAGCTATCGGGCAGACGGAGTAATCGTTTCTACCCCAACGGGATCTACAGGCTACAGCCTGTCTGCAGGCGGACCTATCATATCTCCCGCCGCATCTCTCTTTCTGATGACCCCCCTGGCGCCCCATACGCTCAACTCCCGCAGTGTTGTTTTGCCTCCGGAAAATGAGATCAGCATCGAGATTGGCTGCGGCCGGGATGAGAAAATGGAAGAGGCAGTGGTTTATTTTGATTCGGACACCAGTGTGCCCATGATTACCGGAGATCGGGTAGAGATCAGTCGGGCCAGGAAGGATACCCTGATTGTCAAGGTGCACAGCAGCAGCTTTCTGGATGTTCTCAGCAAGAAGATGCGAAATGCATGATAGGAGGCTGGGGCGTCAGAAGCCCCAGCCAGGTAGACCGATCTGGATAGCCCGGATAGAAGCAGATGGATTTACACAGGGGAAGGTTGGAAGAAAGGCATGAAAATAGCACGACATGGGCAGATTCTTAAGCTCATTCATCAATATGAGATCGAAACCCAGGAGGAGCTGGCGGCAAGATTGAATGAGAGTGGGTTTTCGGTGACCCAGGCCACGGTTTCCCGGGATATCCGGGAGCTGAAGCTGACGAAAGCACCCGGACGCAATGGGAAGGTGCATTATGTGGCTTTGCAGTCTCAGGATTCGGACCTCTCCGGCAAGTATATTCGTATTCTGAAGGACGCCCTTGTGTCCATGGATCTGGCGGGGAATATCCTGGTGGTGAAGACAGCCGCAGGGATGGCCATGGCGGCCGCAGCTGTCCTGGATGAGCTGAATTGGGAGGAGATAGTGGGTTGTATCGCCGGGGATAATACCATCATGTGTGCCCTGCGCAGCCCCAAGGAAGCCGCCCGGGTGATGGAGAAGCTGAAGAAGATGCTGGAAACTTTCTAGGAAAGAGGGGAAGGAACAGAGTTTATGTTAATTCATCTGCATGTAAAGAATCTGGCCTTGATCGATGAGGCGGAGGTTGATTTTGGACCGGGATTGAATATCTTGACCGGAGAGACCGGTGCCGGTAAGTCGGTCCTGCTGGGAGCGGTGAATCTGGCCCTGGGCAAGAAAATGACCCGGGAGATGATCCGGGAGGGGGAAAGCTCCTGCCTGGTGGAGCTGGTCTTTCAGGTGGAGGATCCCCAGACTTTGGCAGACCTAAGGGAATTGGGGGTGGAGTTGGAGGAGGGTCAATTGATCATTACCCGTAGGATTCAGGAGGGACGCAGCCTCAGCCGGATGAATGGGGAGACCTGCACAGCTACCCAGATCCGTAAGGTGGCCTCCCTGCTTCTGGATATTCACGGCCAGCACGAACATCAATCCCTCCTCTACCCGGAAAGCCAGCTGGAGATCCTGGATGCCTTTGGCAGAAGTTCTATTGAGCCCTTGGCGACTGCCCTGGGGGAAGAGTACGGGAGATACAAGAATTTGCAAAAGGAGCTGGCTGCCTACCAGATGAAGGAGGAGGAGCGAGCACGGGAGATCTCCTTCCTGGAATATGAGATTGAGGAAATTGAGGAGGCCGCCCTGGACC
>CAVLCU010000095.1:0-10436 GCA_963661545.1 Lachnospiraceae bacterium
ACGTGCTCTCGCAGCTGCCGCCGGTATCAACAATCCGCCCTATCGGGCTACTTGTTGATACCGGCTTGCCCGACAAATATCCGTGCTTCGGCGCAAGCAAGCTTGCCCTCAGCCCGGCTGCTTGTCGGGGCTTTCAGAGTAAATTACTCTTAGGTAGCTGTGATGCCAGGGGATGCCTTGCATCCCTTAGCTGCCTACCGGGATTCCTCCATGCTGCGGATGCTGGCCTTCATCTTGCGGACATATTCTGCCAGGTGGGGAGCCGCATCTTCCCCATATTTTTCTACTATTTTGACAATGGCACTGCCTACGATTACCCCGTCTGCCACCTGGGCTGCAGCGGCGGCCTGTTCCGGGGAATGGATTCCAAAGCCGATGCAGGCCGGTACGGGGGCAGTTTTTTTAATGTTTGTCAGCAAGGCCGGAAGATCCGTGGTAATCTGCTGGCGCATGCCTGTCACCCCCAGGGAAGAAACCACATAGAGGAAGCCTCTGGCCTCCCCGGCAATCTTCTGAATCCGATCCTGGGAGGTGGGAGCCACCATGGAGATCAGATCTACCCCATGGGAGGCGGCGATGTCTTCCACCTCTCCCTTCTCCTCGAAGGGGAGATCCGGCAGGATGATTCCGTCCATCTCCACTTCCTGACAGCGGGCAAAAAAGGCCTCATATCCATAATGAAAGACAGGATTCAGATAAGTCATCAGCACCAGGGGAACCTGGGTCTGACGGCGCAGGTCTCCCACCAGGTCAAAGATCCGATCGGTGGTGGTTCCTGCTGCCAGAGCCCGCAGATCCGCCGCCTGAATCACCGGGCCTTCGGCAATGGGATCCGAGAAGGGTATCCCGATCTCAATCAAATCCGCCCCGGCCTCTTCCATGGCCAGTATAAATTCCCCGGTTTTCTCCAGACAGGGATCCCCTGCCGTGAGAAAGGGAATAAAAGCTTTTCCCTTTGCGAATGCATTCCGTATCTTACTCATAGATTTTTACCCCCCTGTAACGCGCAATGGCGGCCACATCCTTGTCGCCTCTTCCGGAAAGACAGATGAT
Source organism: Lachnospiraceae bacterium (assembly GCA_963661545.1). Classification (GTDB taxonomy): domain Bacteria; phylum Bacillota; class Clostridia; order Lachnospirales; family Lachnospiraceae; genus Scatomonas. The sequence goes on from CAVLCU010000095.1 coordinate 1,054, forward strand.
CATATTTTCTGACGGAGCCATGGTAGGCGCCAGCTTCCTGGCATAGGCCACTGCATGAGCGCTTTCGATGGCACAGATGATGCCCTCCGTCCGAGCCAGATATTCGAAGGCCTCCACCGCTTCCTGATCTGTGACCGGCACATATTGAGCCCGGCCGGAATCTCTTAGATAGGCATGCTCCGGACCGATGCCCGGATAATCCAAGCCGGCAGAAATAGAATATACCGGGGCAATCTGACCATATTGGTCCTGGCAGAAATAGGACTTCATGCCGTGGAAGACCCCCAGGGTTCCGGTGGCCATGGTGGCCGCATGCTGACCGGTCTCTACTCCCCTGCCTGCCGCCTCACAGCCAATCAGCTGAACTCCCTCATCTTGAATAAAATGATAGAACATGCCCATGGCATTGCTTCCCCCTCCTACACAGGCCAGGACGGCAGCCGGCAGCTTGCCCTCCATTTCCAGGATCTGGCTGCGAGCCTCCCGGGAGATAACAGACTGGAAATCCCGCACAATCGTAGGGAAGGGGTGGGGGCCCATAACAGAACCCAGCACATAGTGGGTATCCGCCACTCGATTGGTCCATTCCCTCATGGTCTCATTGACTGCATCCTTAAGGGTCATGGTTCCGCTGGTAACGGGATGCACCTTGGCTCCCAGCAGCTCCATCCGGTAGACATTCAAGGCCTGGCGATCCGTATCCTCTTTTCCCATGAAAATCTCACATTCCATACCCATCAGAGCCGCCGCTGTGGCAGTGGCCACCCCGTGCTGACCGGCACCGGTCTCCGCAATGACCCGGGTCTTACCCATGCGCTTGGCCAAAAGAACCTGCCCCAGCACATTGTTGATCTTATGAGAACCCGTATGATTCAGATCCTCCCTCTTCAGATAGATCTTAGCACCCCCCAGATCCTTAGTCATCTTGCCCGCATAATAGAGGAGAGAAGGCCGTCCGGCATACTCCTTCAGCAGCTTCTCCAATTCCTGACAAAAGTCCGGATCCTTCCTGTAGCGCTCATATTCCTCCTCCAGATGAATGATCTCATTCATCAAGGTTTCGGGGATATATTGCCCCCCAAACTCTCCAAATCTGCCCTTAGACATCTCTGATCCTCCTGATACATGTCTCTATTTTCTGCGGATCCTTCCATCCGTCAGTCTCCACTCCGCTGCTGATATCCAGTCCATAGGGATGATAGTGCCGGACTGCCTGGGCGACATTGTCCGGATTCAGCCCCCCGGCCAGGAAATAGGGTCTCCCCACCCGGTTCAGCAGGTTCCAATCAAAGGTCTCTCCGGTCCCTCCGCTCCCATGATCCAGCAAAATCATATCCGCCTGACTGGCTTCGGCTCTTTGGATATCCTCCTGACTCCCAACAGAAAAGGCCTGGATCACCGGGCAGGCAGTCATCCTGCGTAAGTTCCCGAGGTAGTCCTCATCCTCCTGCCCATGGAGCTGGATCCAATCAATGATTCCCCGTCGGACGCAATCGGCAATCTCGCCAGGATCGGCATTGACAAACACTCCCACTGCTGCAATCTCCGGCCGCAGCAGACTTCTCAGGGCCGCCGCCTGGTCAAAGGAGATAAAGCGATGGCTTTTCCTATAGAAGATGAAGCCGCAATAATCCGGCTGCCAGCGATTGACTGCCTCCACATCCTGGGGCCTGCGCAGGCCGCAGATCTTGATCCTGCTTCCCTTCCGGTTCTCCCTACTCATGTCCCTCCCTTTCGCTGCCTTGGCTCACCGCCTCTTTGACGGTCTCGCCCGGCTGCCCGGCTCCCATTTTCTCACAGACCTGAGACGGATCCTTGTCTTTGCAGCCTTGGGCCAGATGAGCCAACATCCTTCCCTTGTCCGGGCTGCACATCAGGCTTTCCCCAATCAAGACCCCATGAACCCCTCTGTCATATAGTTTCTTCACATCCTCAGGGGTTCGAATTCCGCTTTCTGCCACATAGATCTTGTCAGCCGGAACCAGGCTGCGCAGGCGAAGGGAATTCTCAACATCGACCTGAAAATTCTTCAAATTTCGATTATTGACCCCTATGATGCCCGCTCCGGCTCCCAGGGCCTTCTCGATCTCCGTCTCATCGTGGGCTTCCACCAGGGCCGAAAGCCCCAGACTGTGGGCCAGTTCCAGATAATCCTCCAGCTGTCTGACCTCCAGCAGGGCACAGATCAGGAGAATTCCACTGGCCCCCAGCGTCTTGGCCTCATAGATCTGATAGGCATCCACGGTAAAATCCTTACGCAGAACCGGGATCTTCACTGTCTTTGCTATTTCCCGCAGATAGGAGTCACTGCCCAGAAAATACTCCGGCTCTGTCAGGACGGAGATGGCTGCCGCCCCCGCCGCCTGGTAATCCCTGGCAATGTCCAGGTAGGGAAAATCCTCTGCGATCAGCCCCTTGGAGGGGGAAGCCTTCTTGACCTCGCAGATAAAAGACATTCCCGGCTCTGCCAGGGCCTGGAAAAAGGGAGATTTCTCCGCCCGTCCCATGTTCTCCGCCTGGCTGCGCAGGTCGGATAAGGGACACCGCCTCTTGGCTTCTTCCACCCGTCGGACCGCTGCAGCCGCTAATTGATCTAAAATCATACCCTGGCTCCTTTCTCAGATTTGATTGCTACGCCGAATGAAACGGTCCAGCTGTTCCATCCCTTTGCCGCTGTCCAGGATTTTCTCCGCCCCCCGGACAGCTTCCTCCATGGAAATTCCCCGGGCGATATGCAGGGCCGCTGCAGAGTTCAGCACCACGGCATTCCTCCTGCCTCCCTGACAGCCTCCCAGGATCTCCCGGGCAATCTGAGCATTTTCCGCCGGACTTCCTCCCACCAGGTCTGACTTCTGACACCTTTCCATGCCAAATTCCTCCGGCGTCAGGACATAGGAGGAATAGTTCCCCTCCCTCACCTCACAGACGGTGGTGGGGGCGCTGGCGGAGATCTCATCCAGACCGTCCTGGCCATAGACCACCATAGCCCTGGACACCCCCAAATTGTAAAGGACATGGGCCAGGGGCTCCACCAGGTCCTCTTCATAGACCCCCATGAGCTGCATGGAGGCTCCCGCCGGGTTGGTCAGGGGCCCCAGGATATTGAAGACCGTGGGAAATGGCAGGTCCCTGCGGACCGGAGCCACATATTTCATGGATAGATGATAATTCTGGGCAAACATAAAGCAGATCTGAATCTCCTCCAGCAGGCGGGCGCTTTGCTCCGGCGCCAAATCGATCTTCACCCCCAAAGCCTCCAGAACGTCTGCCGCCCCGCACTTGCTGGTGGCCGCCCGATTCCCGTGCTTGGCCACCGGCACTCCCGCCGCCGATACCACCAGGGAGGAAATCGTGGAGATATTGAAGGAATTAGCCTTGTCCCCGCCGGTACCTACAATCTCCAAAGCCTCCTGGTCGTTCAGCAGCTTCACACAATGTCTGCGCATACCCCTGGCACAGGCTGTCACCTCCTGGATGGTGGAACCCTTCTCCGCCAGGGCCGTCAGAAATGCCCCGATCTGAACCGGCCTTACCTGGCCCCCCATGATCTCATCCATGGCCTGCTCTGCCACTGCCTCCGGCAGGTCTTCCTTGCCCACCAATCTTAAAATTGCCTCTTCTATCATCCTTATTTATCTCCTTTCGGACGGTTCCCTGGGGGAACTCAGTCACAAACCTGTCGCGGGCTCAGGCTTTTGACACTGTAACCAAAAATTCTCCATGATCTGTCTCCCCTCCGGGGTCATAATGGATTCCGGATGGAATTGAAGACCGTAGATGGGATATTGCTTATGCTGGACTGCCATGACCTCTCCGTCCTCTGACCGGGCAATTACCTGCAGATGGTCCGGCAGGGTATCTTCCACCACAGCCAGGGAATGATATCTGGCCACCATAATCTCCCGGGGAAGGTTCCGGAAAATAGGGCTGGTCAGATCCAGCCAGGTCTTAGATTGCTTGCCATGCATCAGCTGACCGGCATAGGAAACCACCGCTCCGAAGGCCTGGCAGATGGCCTGATGCCCCAGACATACTCCCAACAGTGGGACAGATCCTGCCAGCTTGCCCACCAACTCCACGCAGATGCCGGCATCCTCCGGTTTGCCGGGCCCCGGGGACAGGATCACCATCTCCGGAGCCAGATCCCGGATCGCCTCCGGACTCATGGCGTCATTGCGGATGACTTGAATGTCTGGATGGATCGCGCCCACCAGCTGGTAGAGGTTATAGGAAAAGCTGTCATAATTATCGATGAGTAAGATCATTTTCCCTCCTCCTTGGCCTCCTGCAAGGCCAGCAAAACTGCCTTAGCCTTGTTGATACACTCCTGGTATTCCTTTTCCGGCACACTGTCCGCCACAATTCCCGCTCCGGAACGGACAAAGACCTTGCCGTTTTTCCTGAAGGCCAGGCGGATGGCGATACAGGTATCCAGATTGCCGGTAAAATCCACATAACCGATGGCTCCTCCATAGATGCCCCTCTTGTTATTTTCCAGACGGTTGATGATCTGGCAGGCCCGAATCTTGGGAGCGCCGGACAGGGTGCCCGCCGGAAGCACCGCATCGATGGCATCCAGAGCATGCTTATCCTCCCTTAAAATCCCCTTCACCGCAGAGCCAAGGTGCATCACATGGGAATATTTCTCGATAGACATGTATTTCTCTACCTCCACCGTTCCAAACCTGCACAGCTTGCCCAGGTCATTTCGCCCCAGATCCACCAGCATATTGTGCTCCGCCCGCTCCTTCTCATCCGCCAGCAGCTCCTGCTCCAGGGCGGCATCCTCCTCATAGGTCTTGCCCCGGGGGCGGGTCCCTGCCAGAGGGAAGGTTCTGACCTCCCCATCCTCCACCTTGACCAGGGTCTCCGGGGATGCTCCGGCGATCTCGATGTCGTCACTGGAGAAATAAAACAGATAGGGGGAGGGATTCAAGGTTCGCAGAACCCGGTAGGTATCCAGCAGGCTGCCCTCAAAATCCGCCTCCAGGCGGTTAGACAGAACCAGTTGGAAGATATCCCCCTCATGAATATGGCCCTTGACTTCCTCCACCTTCCGGCAATAGGCCTCCTTGTCAAAGAGCAGACGGAAATCCCCTTTGACCCGGCCCGGTTCCGGCCTTTTGGGGCGTCCCTCCCGGATCAAATGCTCCATCTCATCCAGCTTCATCAAGGCCCTCTGGTATTCCGTCTCCAGACTCTCGGTGCGAAGATTGGCAATGAGAAGCATCTTCTGACGGAAATTGTCAAAGGCTATGATCTTGTCAAACAGCATGAGATCCACATCCTGAAAACCCTCCTGATCCTGGGCATCCAGCTTGAGACTGGGTTCACTATATTTGATATAATCGTAGGAAAAATATCCCACCAGGCCTCCGGCAAAGGGTGGCAGCTGGGGCAGGCGGGGAGCCTGATTCTCCTGGATGACCTGCTGGATATATTTCCCCGGATGATCGGTCTGCATATGGATCTGACCTCCCGCCTTTACCGTCAGCAGACCATCCGTACAGGTCAGCTCCATGGTGGGGTCAAAGCCCAGGAAGGTATAACGCCCCCATTGCTTGGAATCCTCTGCACTTTCCAGCAAAAAACAATGATTACTGACCGTCTGCAGAATCCGCAGCACCTCCACCGGCGTCCGGATATCCGCAAAAATCTCCCGATAGACCGGTATCAGCCGGTAGGAACCGGATGCTGCAATCTCTCTTACTTCCTCCCATGATGTCTGTCGCATCACGCGCCTCCTTCCTCTCTCCTCTGGGGTAGTGTCAGCCCTTCGGTGTCGTGGGCTCAGCCTTTCCACACGCAAAAAAGCCCCCGGCAAAGATGATTCTTCATCTCTGCCAAGGGCGAATATACGAAAAAACATATATCCGTGGTGCCACCTTGCTTTGCGCGCCTTTACACCTTCCGTGTCAAGGCTTCCTCCACACACTTTGCGGAATACCATCATATTCCCGGCAACTAACGTATGCCCCACGTCATGGAATACTAAGCCCCAAGGCCGTTGACCATGCCCTCTGTGGTCCATTTGCGAATCAGCGTTCTGCCCGGCTCTCACCTGCCCGGACTCTCTGGAAGTGCCCTAGTCGCTTTATCTCCACATCAACGGTTTCTGATCATTCAATTCTGCTCTCTCAAGCTGTCCCCATTATAAGCACGGTTGGAGGGCTTTGTCAAGGAAAAAATACATCAGCAAATCTGTTGCTGTTTTTATCAACAAATGTTATAATACGGTTAAAGAAAGGAGGGGATCCCTATGTCATCTGTTATCAGTGCAATTACCAATACGGTTCCCATTACCCAATTTAATCGTGGCCTTGCAGGCAAAATCTTTGAAGAGGTAAAAAAAGGCGGCGCAAAGGTTGTTATGAAAAACAACTCTGCCGAGTGTGTTCTTCTCTCTCCTGACGAATATGTGCGTCTGATGGACGAGGTAAATGACGCCAGACTTCTGGCTATAGCTTCCGACCGCATGACACGCTTCGACCCTTCTACCCTGATTTCTGAGGAAGAGATGAACCATCGCCTCGGCATAACCGAGGAGGATCTTGCTGATTTTGATGAGGTGGACATCGAATGAGCTGGAAACTGCAATACCTGCCCGAAGCAGAAAGAGATTTAAAAAAACTAGACGGAAGCCAGCGCATCCTTGTCCTGAAAGCCATCAAAAAGGTTCAACAGAACCCGCTTCCCCTTGAGGAACATGGCTACGGAAAACCTCTTGGTAACCACAAGGGTACTAACCTTGCCAAGCTTTTGAAAATCAAGATCCGCTCTTCTGGTTTACGCATTGTCTACCAACTTCTCCGTAGGGAATCCTCCCTGGTGGTTATCGTCATCGGTGTCCGTGCCGACGAAGAAGTCTACGATATTGCGCAAAAAAGAGCGCAGAAGCACAACCTGCTTTGAAAGCCCCGTCAAGCAAGCAGGAGAAACTGCAATACCTGCCCTATTTCTATTTCCTCTGTCCCGGGGCCAGACCTCCCTCCTTCACCAGCCGAATCAGGGTTCCGCTAAGCAGGAAGATGCCGATGAGGTTGGGGATAACCATGAGGCCGTTGCAGGTGTCCGAGATGTCCCAGACCAGACCCAGGTCAATGGTTGCCCCGATAACGGCGACAAAGGAATAGATGACCAGGAAGGGCTTGGTAAACTTGTCATTCAGGACGAATTCCACGCAGCGCAGACCGTAGAGTCCCCATCCCAGGATGGTAGAGAAGGCAAAGCAGCACATCACCACTGCGGTAAGAATGGTAATCCAATTCCCATATACGGCGGTAAAGCCGCTGATGGTCAGCTCAGCACCCGCGGCGCTGCCATAGGTGACTGCCGTGCCACTGCACAGAATCACCAGGGCGGTCAAGGTACATACCACGATGGTATCCGCGAAGACCTCAAAGATGCCAAAAAGACCCTGATCCGTAGGCTTGCGGGTGTCTGCACAGGCATGGGCGATGGAACCGGTTCCCAGACCTGCCTCGTTGGAGAAAATCCCCCGGGAGACCCCCCGTCTCATACTGATAAAGAGGCTGCCCACCACTCCTCCGGTCACAGCCGAGGGCCGGAAGGCACCTTCCAGGATGGAGGCAAATACTCCCGGTACCCGATCCAGGTTCATGAAAACAACCCCAAAGGCCAAGACTACATAGAGCAAAGCCATGAAGGGAACCAGCTTCTCGGCCACATTGCCAATCCGCTTGATGCCCCCAATCAGAATCAAGGCAATCAGAAAAGCAATGATAATTCCGATAACCAGACGAGCCACCGGCAGCTGGTTCTGGCTCACTACATGGAAATTCAGCAAGGCTTCGTTGATGGCAACGGTGATGGTATTGACCTGGGTGGCATTGCCGGTGCCAAAGACTGTCAGAATCCCCAGAACCGAATAAAGCACTGCCAGCCAATGCCATTTCCGGGACAGGCCATTCTTGATGGTATACATAGGCCCCCCTACCAGCTCGCCTGCGGCATTCTTCTCCCGGAAATGTACAGCCAGGGTAACCTCCGCAAACTTGGTGCACATCCCCAGAATGGCGGAGCACCACATCCAGAATACGGCCCCCGGACCTCCCAGGGCAATGGCTCCGGCTACCCCGGCAATATTGCCGGTCCCGATGGTGGCCGCCAAGGCCGTACAGACCGCCTGAAAGGGAGTCAGGGAGCCCTCTGCAGCATCCTTCTTGGCAAACATTTTGCCCAGGGTATTCTTGATGGCATAGCCAAACTTGCGAATTTGGATAAAATGAGTGCGAAGACTCAGGTAGAGGCCTACCCCCATGATGCAGATCATGGCCGGGATCCCCCAGATGAAGCTATTGACTGCCGTGTTAATGTTTGTAATGAATTCTAGCATAACCTGTCCGTCTCTCTCTTATTTATTATCTTTTCCATTATACTGCTTTCCGGCTGACTGGTAAAGCCAAAAACTACCTCTTCTATCGTCTTCCTCCTTTCCGGCAAAAAAATTTACCTGCCTTTAGCCCTCCCGGCAAGTAGCTCGTATCTATAATCATAAGATAGATGAAGCACTCATGATGGCTAAGGCCGACACCCCCACCAGGGACGGCCGGAAAGGAGTTCCCTTATGTTTATGACAATGATTGGACTTATTATCGCAGCAACTATGGTATATGCAGGAACGAAACAGATTGTCACCGGAAGGATGGATGGGGCAGAGAAGGATTACAAGCGGTTTACAGCGGAGTCCATGAAAAAAGCGGCAAGAATCACCGGATTCCTCTACTTCCCGATAGCCATCCTATTAGTGGTACAGGATCTGGTTTGGGATGATATCATTGTTTCCCCGATTCAACCGAACTTTATCTATATGATCGGGGTTGGCCTGATCTTACTGGCCATTATCCTGATCTATAATCTCATCGTAAAAAAGCAAGCGGACGGCCCGGAAGCAGAAAATGCAGCCCTGGGTCAGCTTGAGTAAGGGTAAAAAGAGAAGGAGCAGCAAGAATTGCTGCTCCTTCTCTTTTTGCCGGTTGGCTCCTGGATCAAGGCTATGACCGAGCTGCCTGCGTCACTCCAGCCCTTTTGACTGGAGGGAAGCTGAGGAATTAAGATATATGCAGCCGGGGCTTCCAGGCTGCCGTCATAGAGCCATTTGGGAAAGCCATCAATTCCCAGAAGCTGGTCCAGATCATCGCCTTTTCCGCTGCCGCCATGGAAGCCCAGCTGCGGCGGATGCAGAAGCTGCAATATGAGGCCTTCCGCTCCAACCTGGATGACCTGTTATCCGACGCATGGATGACCTGTTATCACAAAAATGGTTTGGGTGTCAAAACACCCAAACCTTTGGTTACACGGATTGTTCCGTGCTACGCACTCCCACAATCCTCCCTCAATTCGGGTTTTCGCGGGGCTTTTGC
>CAVLCU010000096.1:0-10305 GCA_963661545.1 Lachnospiraceae bacterium
TTATTCTTTTTGTTTTGACACAGGATGATCATTTGGCCGGCCTTTGTACAGTAACCCCAGAGTTCCTGCTGCCGGCAAGAGTCTGGGGCTTGTTTCTTTACATCAGAGGGTACTTGTCTGTAAGGCTCTTCACGTTGGCTTTTGCCTTCTCCACGCTGGCCTGGGGATCCCGGAGCATCATGGCGATGGTTTCAGCAATGACCTCCATATCTGCCTCCTTCATACCACGGGAGGTAACGGCAGGAGTTCCCAGCCGCAGGCCGCTGGTCACCAGGGGGGACTGGGGATCATTGGGAATGGTATTCTTATTGGCGGTGATGTTGACACTGTCCAGCAGGTTCTCCACCTCCTTGCCGGTCTTGTGGATGGCCGCCAGGTTCAGCAGCATCAGGTGGTTGTCGGTTCCGCCGGATATGACAGGAATGCCCCGATCCATCAGGCCCTGACACAGGGTTTTCGCGTTGCGGACAATATTTCTTCCATATTCCTGGAATTCCGGACTCAGAGCCTCCTGGAAGCAGACAGCCTTGGCGGCTATGACATGCATCAGAGGTCCTCCCTGGATTCCCGGAAATACCGCCTTGTTTAGCTTATGCTCCTTGGCAAATTCCTCACTGGACAGAATCAATCCTCCTCTGGGTCCCCTCAAGGTCTTATGGGTGGTGGTGGTGGTGACGTGGGCATAGGGGATGGGGCTCTCATGCTGACCTGTCACCACCAGGCCTGCAATATGGGCGATATCCACCATCAGGTAAGCTCCCACCTGATCAGCAATCTGGCGGAATCGCTTGAAATCAATCTTCCTTCCATAAGCGCTGGCGCCTGCCACGATCAATTTGGGGCGGCATTCTTTGGCAATCCGCTCCACCTGATCATAATCGATAAAGCCCTCTGGATTCACCCCATAGGGTACCACATGGAAATAGGCGCCGGACAGGTTAGCCGGGCTTCCGTGGGACAGATGGCCACCCTCAGACAGGTTCATGCCCATAACCGTATCTCCGGGCTTGAGCAGGGCGAAGAAAACAGCCATATTCGCCTGAGCACCGGAATGGGGCTGTACATTGGCAAAGGTGCAGCCGAAAAGCTTCTTGGCTCGCTCAATGGCCAGGGTCTCCACCTGATCTACACATTGGCAGCCTCCGTAGAAGCGCTTTCCCGGATATCCTTCTGCATATTTATTGGTCAAGGGACTTCCCATAGCCGCCATCACTGCCTTGGAAACCCAGTTTTCCGAAGCAATCAGCTCCAGATGGCTGTTTTGCCGGCTCAACTCCTCCATGATCAGATCCGCAATCTGGGGATCCACTGCCCGTACTTCCTCTAATGCATACATTTTTGTTCCTCCTGGAGATACTATTGTCTTTCCTACGCACACAATTCTTTAACATCATACGGGCAAAAAGCTTTCTTGTCAACACTTTATTACTTTAATGTGCAAATTTTCAAAGCCATCCTGTCAGTCCAGTTGACTGTCCTATTATGTTTCAAGTCAAAGAGTTCAATATTCTTTCAATCATTGATTGGCTTTTATTGACATTTATATTATCGTATGATAATATAAAGAAAATGATATATGGAGGTGGGAATTATGAGAACTTTAAGGATATTTTCCGGAATTACTGTGTCTCTTTCCATTAGGAGTATGTGATGAACATTCGAAGGACACTAGTAATTGCTTTAGCTATTGCCGGGTTGGGACTATTAGATGCTTGTGAGCATTCGGATGTTCTTTCTCCCACATCCGTCAGTTCCTCTGCCGAAAATTCTGATGCCGTCGTCATATCAGACAGCAATGGATTGGTTCCGGAAAAAGAGATAAATCATCGTGCAAAAAATTTTCTTGACAACTTTGAAAGAACACATCCGGAATACGGTGCGCTGGATTATGTATATGGCTCCGATGAAAATCTCCCAATTTTGCTTGTTGTGGTTGCTGAACACAAAAGAACCGGTATCTCTTCACACCTGTTCATTGTTGATCAAAGCAGTTGGGGGCGAGTGGGACTTGCAGGCGGCTTGTTTTCACGCTATCGGGAAAATGATGGCCTTAGATTAGACGGCAACACAATTTGCATCTCCTTGAATGTATACACTTCCGAAAAAGAATATGAGATTCATGATTACCAGCTTACCGTCACTCAAACGGAAACCATGGGAATGCCCAATACTGTATATGCATCAAAGGAAACCATTCGGGAGGAATCCTACTCGCAATAGGAGCCGGGCACCCTTCTGCATCCCTTATATAACACAAGAAGGAGCTGTCATTTCCGACAGCTCCTTCTTATGCTTTGTCAAAGGAAAACACAGCGCTTTTCTTCTCATAATTCGATCAGTTCCTTAGGGGAAGAAGTAAGATTCCGACAGCCGGTCTCAGTGACAATGACCAGGTCTTCGATGCGCACTCCTCCAAATCCCGGCACATAGATGCCTGGCTCCACCGTCTCCGACATGCCCGCCTCTAGGATGGTGGGATCCGCCGGTGACAGACGGGGTTCCTCATGGATGAACAGGCCCACGCTGTGACCCAGGCCATGGCCAAAGCAGGATCCGTAACCTGCCTTTTGGATGATCTCCCGGGCAACCCGGTCTACCTCCTGACCGGTCAGACCGGCCTTTATCACGGCCAGGGCAGCCTCCTGGGCTTCCAGGACGATCCGGTAGATCTCCTTTTGCTTTTCACTGGCCTTGCCCAGCACGATGGTTCGCGTCATGTCAGAGCAATATCCCTCATAGAGGCAGCCAAAATCCATGGTGATGAAGTCTCCCTTTTCCAGCTTCTTCGCTGAGGGAACCGCATGAGGCATGGAGGAGTTTCGTCCGGAGGCCATGATGGTATCGAAGGAAAAACCGGCAGCTCCCTGCTTCTTCATCTGATATTCCAGCTCTGCCGCCGCCTCCAGCTCGGTCATGCCGGGGCGCAAAAGCTTCAAAAGCCGGGCAAAAGCGGCATCCCCGATGGCCTCCGCCCGAGCCAGATATTCCTGCTCCTGGGGGGTCTTGACCCTCCGCAGCCGGTCTATGGCTCCTCCCAGGGGCAGCCACTCTTTCACCCGGGGCAGGTCTTTCTGCATCCGAGCCAATTGACAGCAGCGCAAGGCCTGGTCTTCATATCCCACCTTCCCCGCCTGATCCTGACTCAGGCACTGGGCCAGCAAGGTCATACGAGGGTGATCCCGATTCTCCTCCAGAACCTGGAAGTCCGTCTCCCGGCCCGCTGCCTCCGTATAGCGGGAGTCCGTAATCAGGACTCTTCGGTCCCGGGAAAGGTAAAGGATTCCCTCTCCGCCCCGGAAGCCGGAGATGTAGCGCATATTATAGGGATCCGTGATCAGAAGCGCCTCCGCCCCGGAATCCCTGACCATTTTTTCGTAATCCATCTTTTTATTCTTCACTTCTGTTCTATACGTAACTTAAGGCCTGATCCAGGTCTGCGATAATATCCTCGGCATCCTCGATGCCCACAGACAGGCGGATCAGATCCGGCAATACCCCTGCCTCTTTTAGCTGCTCTTCATTCAGCTGGCGATGGGTATGGCTGGCAGGATGCAGGACACAGGACTTGGCATCCGCCACATGGGTCTGAATGGCCACCAGCTGCAGGTGGTTGGTGAAGCGCATGGCTCCTTCCTTGCCTCCCTTGAGTCCGAAGCAGAGAACGCCGCAGGTTCCCTTGGGCATATATTTCTGGGCCAGCTCGTAATAACGATCTCCCGGAAGGCCTGCATAATCGATCCAGGCTACCTTGGGATGGTTCTTCAGGAAGACAGCCACCTTTTGGGCATTCTCGCAATGGCGGGCCACCCGCAGATGGAGACTTTCCAGGCCAATATTGGTCAGGAAGGCATTCTGGGGGGACTGGCAGGCTCCCAAATCCCGCATCAGCTGTGCCACAGCCTTCTGGATAAAGGCCATTTTGCCAAATCTCTGGGTATAGATAATGCCATGGTAGGAATCATCCGGGGTAGTCAGGCCGGGAAACTTCTCTGCATAGGCATCCCAGTCGAAATTGCCGGAATCTACGATAGCCCCGCCTACAGCCATGGCATGCCCGTCCATGTATTTGGTAGTGGAATGGGTGACAATGTCCACCCCCCACTCAAAGGGCCGGCAATGGATGGGGGTAGCGAAGGTATTGTCACAGATTAAGGGTACCCCGTGACTATGGGCCAGACGGACGAACTTCTCAATATCCAGCACAACCCCCGCCGGATTGGAGATGGTCTCCGCAAATACAGCCTTGGTATTGGGTTGGAAAGCCTGCGTCAAAACCTCCTCCGGCTCATCCGGATCCACCAGGGTCACCTCCAGGCCGAAGCGTCTGAGGGTAACCGTCAGAAGGTTGGAGGTACCCCCATAGCATTTGGCACTGCAGATGATATGATCTCCTGCCTCGCTGATATTGGTGACCGCCATAAGGGTAGCAGCCTGACCGGAGGAGGTCAGCATTGCCCCCACACCCCCCTCCAGCTCACAGATCTTGGCTGCCACCATATCGCAGGTGGGATTCTGCAGTCTGGAATAGAAGTATCCCTCTTTCTCCAGGTCAAACAAGGCCCCCATCTCCTCGCTGGTCTCATAATGGAAGGTTGTGCTCTGATAGATGGGCAGCTCCCTGGGTTCCCCATTCTTGGGTTTCCAGCCTCCCTGTACACAGATGGAATCTCTCTTCAGTCCCATAATACAGTCCTCTTCTCTCATGTCTTTTCTATTGTGCATCCACGTATTTCTGGATGTTGGAAGCATTTACATATTTTCTGGCAGAGCCGCCTCTTACCACCACCAGGGTCGGTGCCTGCATGATACCATATTGCTCCACCAGGGCAGGATTGGCCTCTGCATCCACCAGCTGATAGTCCTGTCCCTCCAGCATTTCTTTGGCGATCTTACAATTGGGGCAGGTTTTGGTGGTAAAGAGATAGGCGACCTGCTGCCCCACCGCCTCCTCTGTCTGCCGGGAGTCTGCCGAGGCCGGAAGCTCCTCCTGCCTGCCTTCCCTCTTCAGCTGGGAATGCAAGACATCATAAACCGTCCGGTTCTTGTATTCCTGGGTCTTGCCGTCGTTCCAGTTCTGTACAGGCCGATAATAACCGGTGATACGGCTGTAAACCTCCGCCGCCTTGCCACAGGAGGGGCAGGTGAAATGCTCCCCGGCGATATAGCCATGGTCCTTGCAAACCGAATAGGTAGGAGACAGGGTATAGTAGGGAAGCTTGTAATTCTCGGCAATCTTCCGCACCAGAACTGCCGCAGACTTCCAATCCGGCAGCTTCTCTCCCAGGAAGGCATGGAAGACGGTGCCGGAGGTATAGAGGGTCTGAAGCTGATCCTGGATATCCAGGGCAGCGAAAATATCCTCCGTATAATCCACCGGCAAATGGGAACTGTTGGTATAGTAGGGAACATCCCCCTCCTTGCCTGCCGTCTTAATCTGAGGCCACCGTTCCCTGTCATGCTTGGCCAAACGATAGGCGGTAGACTCCGCCGGAGTCGCCTCCAGGTTGTACAAATCTCCATACTCCTCCTGGTAGGTCACCAGACGCTCCCGCATATGATTCAGCACATCCCTGGTAAATCCCTGGGTTCTGGGGTCAGACATATCTCCCCCCAGCCACTTGGCATTCAGTCCCGCCTCATTCATCCCCACCAGACCGATGGTGGAGAAATGATTCTCGAAGGTACCCAGATAGCGTTTGGTATAAGGATAGAGGCCCTCATTCAGGAGCTTGGTGATGACCTCCCTCTTGATCTTCAAAGAACGGGCGGAGATGTCCATCATGCGATCCAGCCGCCGGTAAAAATCCTTCTCATTCTCCGCCAAATAGGCGATCCGGGGCATATTGATGGTGACAACCCCTACGGAACCGGTGCTTTCGCCGGAGCCGAAGAAGCCGCCTGTTTTTTTCCGCAATTCCCGCAGATCCAGCCGCAGGCGGCAGCACATGGACCGTACATCGCTGGGCTCCATATCACTGTTGATATAGTTGGAAAAATAAGGGGTTCCATACTTGCTGGTCATCTCGAAGAGCAGGCGGTTGTTCTCATTATCAGACCAGTCAAAATCAGAAGTAATGGAGTAGGTGGGAATGGGATACTGAAAGCCTCTCCCGTTGGCATCCCCCTCAATCATGGTCTCGATAAAGGCCTTATTGACCATATCCATCTCTTTCTTACAGTCCTTATAGCGGAAATCCATCTCCTTGCCGCCTACAATGGCAGGCAGCTCTGCCAGGTCTGAGGGCACCGTCCAGTCCAGGGTAATATTGGAGAAGGGAGCCTGGGTTCCCCAGCGGCTGGGGGTATTGACCCCGTAAATGAAGGACTCAATGCACTTCTTGACCTCGGGATAGGTCAGGTGGTCTGCCTTCACAAAGGGAGCCAGATAAGTGTCGAAGGAGGAAAAGGCCTGGGCTCCCGCCCATTCATTCTGCATAATTCCCAGGAAATTCACCATCTGGTTGCACAGAACACTCAGGTGCTTGGCCGGGGAGGAGGTAATCTTGCCATGAATGCCTCCCAAACCCTCCTGGATCAGCTGCTTCAGGGACCAGCCTGCGCAATAACCGGTCAGCATGGACAGGTCATGGATATGGATATCTGCATTCCTGTGGGCATCTGCGATCTCTGCGTCATAGATCTCCGACAGCCAATAATTGGCCGTCACAGCCCCGGAATTGCTGAGAATCAGGCCTCCCACGGAATAGGTAACGGTAGAATTCTCCTTCACCCGCCAATCCTCTACCTTGACATAGCTGTTGACAATCTCCTTGTAGTCCAGAATGGTGGACTTCATATTCCGCATCTTCTCCCGCTGCTTGCGGTAGAGGATATAGGCCTTGGCCACATCACTGTAGCCGCACTGGATCAGGACATTTTCCACCGAATCCTGAATCTTCTCCACAGCGATCTTGCTGTCGCTGATCTTGGTTTGAAAATCTGAAGTGACATGCAAAGCCAGCATATCCAGCATATCCTGGCTGTAGTTATTCTCTGTCGCATCGAAGGCCTTGCGAATGGCCTCGGAAATCTTGGACAATTGGAAGTCCACCACTGTCCCGTCTCTCTTCTCTACCTGAAACATTCTACACATCTCCTTGCTGATCTGATCAATCTGTATCCATACTCTTCTACTTTCCGCTTGCCCCTTATAATAACAGAGACAGGATGGATAGTCAAGGCAGAAATACTATATCTTGTGTATACATGTGCCAGGATTTAGCATATATTGCGCTTTATCCTTCTTTCCCTGGCTGGTTTAAGAAAGCAGATACCAGTGATTTGCCAAGCGATATGCTAGATTTTTCCATAGATTTCCATGGGCACATAGGCCTTGACCCGAATGCCCTCAGCCAGGTATTCCTCCTCCACCAGCCGGCCCCATTGGCGGATCAGGGCAATCTTACCTGCCTCGTCATAGGCATAGAGGCGTTCCAGGTAAACCTGCTGTTCCAGAAGAATCTTTTCCAGGGTCTCTCGCAGGGCGTCCAGACCGGTACCGCACCGGGCGGATATCTTCAGGCAATAATCCGCATGGCTATCCTGCAGATGCAGCATCTCCACTACCCGATCCTGCTTGTTGAACAGGGTTACCACCGGCTTATTGCCTACCCCCAGCTGCTGCAGGGTCTCGTAGACCACCTGGATCTGCTGGTCCATCTGGGGGTTGGAGGCATCTACCACATGAAGGATGATATCTGCATAGACCGCTTCCTCCAGGGTACTCTTGAAGGCCTCTATCAGGTGATGGGGCAGCTTGCGGATAAAACCTACCGTATCCGTCAGAAGGATCTGACTTCCCCCCGGCAGATCCAAGACCCGGGTAGTGGGATCCAAAGTGGCAAAGAGGGCATCCTCCTCCAGCACCCCTGCTCCCGTCAGCATATTCAGGAGGGTGGACTTGCCTGCATTGGTATAGCCTACAATGGCAGCCGTCTTCAGCTTGCCTCCCCTGCGGCCCTCCCGGATCAGCTCCCGGTGCTTCCTGACTTCCTCCAGATCCCGGCGCAGACTCCCGATCCGCTCCGAGATCAGCCGCCGATCCATCTCCAGCTTCTTTTCTCCCGGTCCCCTGGTACCGATCCCCCCTCCCAGACGGGACAGGGAATTGCGCATGCCCACCAGACGGGACAGGCGATACTTGAGCTGGGCCAGCTCCACCTGGATCTTGCCCTCGCTGGTTCGAGCCCGGGAGGCAAAGATATCCAGGATCAAAAGGGTGCGATCCATAATCTTACATTCCAGAGCCTGTTCCAGATTGTTCAGCTGAGCCGGGGTCAGCTCATCGTCACAGATCACCCCCGTGGCATCCAGCTGGTAGAGCATCTGCCCCAGCTCCTCGAGCTTTCCCTTGCCCAGATAGGTGGCAGGGTGAACCGCCTCCCGGTTCTGAATGACGGAAGCTACCACCTCGGCGCCTGCCGTCTTGGCCAGCTCCTCCAGCTCCTTCACGGAAGCATAGGTGGCTTCCTCTGAATCCAGGGAAACCGCTGCCAGAATCACCCGTTCTCTGCCCTCTTCCATCTCATACATTCTTGCACACCCCCTATCCCTTCCGCAGAAGGCTCTTTTGCATCCTCTGCCCATCCTGCAAAGGCCTGTTTCCCTACAGACTCCCTGCCCTAGCGGCTCTGCAGGAACTGATTCTCCCGGATAGCCCCCTGGTTTCGTGGATATTTGGCCAGGAATTCTGCCATTTTGGTCTTGGCCGTCTCAAAATCAAGACGATACTCATAGATGACGATTTCATTGAAGAGGAGGGTCTCCTCTTCCTGGCCATCCTTGCAATCCAGGCCCTTTTGGATGTTCGCCAAAGCGGCATCGTAATTCTGCTCCGCCAGCTCGCACAGAGCCAGGCCATTGTAGGCTGCGGCTGGCTGAAAGCTCTGGTCCAGACAGCCCTGGTAGAGGGCTCGAGCCTCCGAAATCCCTCCGGTCTTCAGGCAGACCTGACCCAGCAGAAAGACAGCCTCCTCCTTTCCTGCAGTGATGGCCTGATTGAGACTGGTTTTGGCCTTATCATACTCCTCCAGATAGGTATAGATGCGGCCCTCCTGGTAGTATTGGTCTGCCTGCGTGGCCTCCATTTGCAGAGCCTCCTCCAGATACAAGGCTCCGTCCCCTTCCCGGTTGACGGCAGCATAAGCCTCATAAATCTGGATATAGGTCTCATATTCACCGGATTTATCCACAGCCATGCGGAAGTCCGCCTGGGCCTGTTCCAGATCTCCCTTCTGCAGGTAAAGGTTACCCCGGGCAAAATAAGCCAAAGCCCCCTGACTGCCCTTGAGGAGGGATGCATAGATATCCAGAGCCTCCTGCTCCTGCCCATTGCCCTGATAGGCCTCCGCCTGGTAGAATAAGACATCCTCCCGGAATTCCCGGTTCTTATGCTTCATCTCCTGCAGGCTTAAGGAAAATAGAGTGATGGCATGCTCATAGTCCTGCCGGCGCAGATAGATGATTCCTTCTCCCCGGTAGGCCTCCGCCTTCCGGTCATCCTCCTTGGCCGCCTGCTGGAACTCCTCCATGGCCTGATCGTAATCAGCGCAGGCCAGGGCCTCCATGCCCCTGTCATAGGCTCCGGAGTCTTCCCGGCTGCAGCCGGCGCACAGGAAAAGCAATGCACAGAGAACCATCGTCCATCTTCTCCTCATGCTGCCCACCTCTCTTTCAGACTCTCTTTTGGCCCTTCTATGACTCTGCTTTCGCTTCCAGCCCCTCAGACCGGATCACTGCCAGCACCTGTTCTACATATTTTTCGCACAGGTCATCCTTCTCTGCTTCCACCATCACCCGGATCAAGGGCTCCGTCCCGCTCTCCCGTACCAGGATCCGGCCGGAATCTCCCAAAGCCTCCTGGACTGCGGCTACCTGAGCCATCACCCGGGGATTTTCCCGGGCTGCCTTCTTATCTGCCACCCGAATATTCCGCAAAAGCTGAGGATAGATGGTGACCTCATCCGCCAGGCGGCCCAGGGACTGCTTCTTCTCCAGCATAGCCTCCATGATCATCAAGGAGGTCAGGATCCCGTCACCGGTGGCTGCATGCTTGCTGAAGATAATATGCCCCGACTGTTCCCCTCCCAGGGTATAGCCGTGAGCCAGCATATTTTCGCAGACATACTTGTCTCCCACAGCAGTCTGCTCATAGCTGATCCCCTCTCTTTGACAGGCCTTATAAAGACCCAGATTGGACATCACCGTGGTAACAATGGTATGATCCTTGAGCTTGCCCTGTTCCATCATATATTTCCCGCAGACAAAGAGGATTCTGTCCCCGTCCACCACACGACCCTTTTCGTC
>CAVLCU010000097.1:0-10114 GCA_963661545.1 Lachnospiraceae bacterium
CCCCCACCGACATGCGAGCATGTCGTGGGCTCTGGCTTTTGACACTGTAACCATGGATATTTGCCTATATTTTCCTGTCTTCCGGCTTTATTTTTCAACGTTTATGATATTTTTACATTTTAGTCATATTTTCGTCATATAGCTTTTGTAAACTATTGTTTGGATAGTTGATTAACCACTCACTATCTCCCCCCTCATTCAAAGAAGCGCTTGTAAAGGGTTTCGCTTAGCGCCCCCCTTTACAGCGCTTCTTTTTACAATGAAAGCCCCGGACTGCGGATGCACAGCTGGGCGAGCTCGCTCGCACAGCTGTGCAGACATAGGACGGGCAAGCCGGTATCCGCAAGTAGGACGATAGTCCGGATTGCGGATACCGGCGGCGACTGCGAGAGCGCGCAGCGCGGAGCAGTCGGCTTTCATTCGTGCCAGGGCGGCAACCACCCGCCATGAACATTTACAATGAAAGCCCCGGACGGCTGTATTGCTGTTCGGGGCTTTTCTTACGAAAGCAAACTCTATTGAATAATCGTTCCGATTCTTCCCAGATATCCCTCCCGGGCATGGTCGATGGAGGTGATGATGACCCTCTTGCCGCCCTTTTTCAGGAAATCGACACCTGCCTGGATCTTGGGCAGCATGGTGCCGGGCTCGAATTGACCCTCCGCCATATATTGCTCTGCCTCTGCAATAGTTACCTCCGACAGGGGCCGGGCCTGGTCCGTGTCATATCCTACTTCCACATGATCGACGCTGGTGAGAATCATCAGTTCATCTACATGAAGAAGCTCTGCCAGCTTGCCGCTGATCAAATCCTTCTCTATGACGGCGCTGGCTCCTCTAAGCTCCTCCCCCTGTTCCAGGACAGGAATTCCGCCGCCTCCGGCTGCAATAACCACCTGACCGGCATCCAGCATCAGCTGAATGGTATCCAGCTCGATGATCTCCTGGGGCTTAGGAGCCGCAACGATTCTCCGATATCCCCCCTCCACGGCGGTTACATAATTGCCCTTGGCTTCCTCTGCCTCCGCCTCTTCCTTGGTCATGATACGGCCGATGATCTTGGAGGGCTTGTAGAAGGCCTCGTCATAGGGATCCACCGTCACCTGAGTCAGAACCGTGGCAACGGGGCGATAGATGCCTCGACGCAGCAGCTCTGCCCGCAGGGCATTCTGAATGTCATAACCGATATAGCCCTGACTCATGGCTGAGCATACAGACATAGGCGCTGCCGTATAATCGGTATGCAGCTTCTGAAATTCATTCATCGCTGTATGAATCATGCCCACCTGGGGTGCATTGCTGTGGGTAATGACCAGGCTGACACCTGCCTCGATCAGATCTGACACCGCCCTGGCGGATCTACGGGTAGCCGCCTTCTGCTCCGGAAGGGTCGTTCCCAAAGCTCTGTGACCCAAGGCTAAAACCATTTTCTTTTTCTTCACAGGGATTCCCCCTTTCTATCCGCAGAGCACCGGGACCAAGCGTCCCGGTGCCCTTTTGTGCACTGACGGATTTCCCTTCCCTTGTCAGAAGGTGAATTTATCCGCAAAATAGGCTTCCAAATCGCTGATCTTGATCCGCTCCTGGTCCATGGAATCCCGATCTCTCACGGTTACCGCACCATCGGTCTCGGAATCGAAATCATAGGTGACACAATAGGGAGTACCGATCTCATCCTGTCTGCGGTATCTCTTACCGATATTGCCCCTGTCATCGTATTCACAGTTGTATTTCTTAGACAATTCCGCGAAAATCTTCTCTGCTCCCTCATTCAGCTTCTTGGACAGGGGGAGGACAGCGATCTTCACCGGTGCCAGGGCCGGATGGAAATGCATAACGGTACGAACATCATTCCTCTCGGCATCCAATACCTCCTCGTCATAGGCACTGCACAGGAAGGCCAAAACCACACGGTCTGCTCCCAGGGAGGGCTCGATGACATAGGGGATATATCTCTCATTCTTGCTGTCGTCAAAATAGGTCATGTCCTGGCCGGAAGTATTCTGGTGCTGGGTCAGGTCATAATCGGTTCGATCCGCAATGCCCCACAGCTCTCCCCAGCCAAAGGGGAAGAGGAATTCGATATCCGTGGTTCCCTTGCTGTAGAAGCAAAGCTCCTCCGGAGAGTGGTCTCTGGCCCGCATCTCCTCCTCCTTCATCCCCAGCTTCTTCAGCCAGTCGATGCAGAACTGCCTCCAATACTGGAACCATTCCAGGTCTGTTCCCGGCTCACAGAAGAATTCCAGCTCCATCTGCTCGAATTCCCGGGTACGGAAGGTAAAATTACCCGGGGTAATCTCATTGCGGAAGGATTTGCCAATCTGACCGATACCAAATGGGATCTTCTTCCGGGAGGTTCTGGCCACATTCTTGAAGTTAACGAAGATACCCTGGGCGGTCTCCGGGCGGAGATAAACCGTATTCTTGGCATCCTCGGTGACACCCTGGAAGGTCTTGAACATGAGGTTGAACTGGCGGATATCGGTAAAATTATGCTTGCCGCAGGTGGGACAGGGCACCTGATTGCCCTCAATGAAGCTGACCATCTGATCCTGCGTCCAGCCGTCTACGCTTCCCCCTGGAATCTCCATGCCCTTCTCCTCGCAGAAGTCCTCAATGAGCTTATCTGCCCGGAATCTCTCATGGCATTCCTTACAATCCATCAAAGGATCCGAGAAGCCACCCAGATGACCGGAGGCCACCCAGGTCTGGGGATTCATCAAAATGGCGCAATCCACACCTACGTTGTAAGGATTCTCCATGACAAACTTCTGCCACCAGGCCTTCTTCACATTATTCTTCAGTTCTACTCCCAGAGGACCGTAATCCCAGGTATTGGCCAGACCTCCGTAAATCTCTGAACCAGGATATACAAAGCCTCTGGACTTTGCCAGAGCTACGATCTTATCCATTGTCTTTTCCATCACTCATACATCTCCTTACTGAAATATAATATAAGCCTCCGCATCTGCCACCAGGACCGTCTGTCCTGCCGCATTGGCAGATGTGCTTCCGGCTATCTGAGCGGTTTTGGCGGCGGAAATGCTTACATTGTCCGTTACATACCGAATCGCTCCGGGTACCTCCACGCGAACCGGCTCCTGCAAGATCAAAATCTTCCCATCTCCCTGCTCTGCCAAAATGGCAGAGGCATCAGCCGCCTCTCCCTCCCGGGTCAGAAAGCCGCGTTCAAAGGAATATCCGGCTGCCGCCGCCTCTGCCACCGTCCCGTAGAAACAAGGCATTTGATTGTATTCCTGATAATCCTGCCAGGATTCATAGGTCAGACATATCCTGACCCTGTTCTCGTCTATGCTGCAGGACTTCAGCTGAATCTTTTCTTCCCCCGCTGACTCCCGGTAGGAGGCCAGGCTCTCCTCAATATAGGCCTTCAGCTCATCCAGCTGATAATCGTCGCTTCCCTTATCCTCTACGATGGTCTGGGTCAGCTTCCCATCCTTCCCCAGAGACACCGTGCTGGTATCTGCCACCTCTTGCCCTCCGCAGCCAGCCAGCAAAAAGGACACCAGCAGAAGCAAAGCCGTCAAAGCCAGGCATCCCGACAGGGGCTTCCTGCATGTCCCCATCTTATTTTCCTTCCCGATAGATGATATCATCTCTTCCCGGTCCGTTGGAAACCATGGTGATGGGGAAGCCGATCCTCTCCTCGATAAATTCGATATACTTGCGGCAATTCTCCGGCAAATCCTCGTATTTTCGAATCCCCCGGATGTCGCAATTCCAGCCCGGCAGGGTCTCAAGTACCGGCTTAGCCTTCTCTAAAAGGCCTGTGGCAGGAAAGTCCCTGGTAATCTTGCCATCGATTTCATAAGCCACACAAACGGGAATCTCCGGAAGATATCCCAGCACATCCAGCACCGTAAAGGCCACATCCGTGGTACCCTGTACCCGACAGCCATATCTGGATGCCACACAGTCGTACCAGCCCATTCTTCTGGGACGGCCTGTGGTAGCCCCATACTCACCGCCGTCTCCTCCTCTTTTGCGAAGCTCTTCTGCTTCCTCGCCGAAGATCTCTGAGACGAAGGCCCCGGCTCCTACGGCACTGGAATATGCCTTGGAAACGGTAATCACCTTCTCAATGGCATAGGGCGGAACTCCCGCTCCTACCGCTCCGTAGCCTGCCAAAGTAGAAGAAGAGGTAACCATGGGATAGATCCCGTGATCCGGATCCTTCAGGGACCCCAGCTGACCCTCCAGCAGGATCTCCTTGCCTGCCTGCACCGCCTCATAGAGGAAGGCGGCTGTATCACAGACAAAGGGGGCAATCTTCTCCCTCCAGTCCATCAGTTCCTCAAACAAGGCCTTGGGATCCAACAAGGGCTTATGATAGAGATGATCCAGCAGAACATTCTTGGTCAGGCAGACCCCCTCCAGCTTGTCCTTTAGACTCTCCTCATCGAAGAGCTCATTGACCTGGAAGCCGATCTTGGCATATTTATCGGAATAGAAGGGGGCAATTCCGGATTTGGTGGACCCAAAGGATCGGCCTGCCAATCTTTCTTCCTCATATTGGTCAAATAAAATATGATAAGGCATCACCATCTGCGCCCTGTTAGAGACCAAAAGCCTGGGGGCCGGTACGCCTTTTGCCACAAGTTCATCATATTCCTTCCTCAGCACGGGAATATTCAGAGCTACCCCATTGCCGATGATACTGGTGGTATGATTATAAAATACACCGGAAGGAAGGGTATGCAGGGCAAATTTGCCATAATTATTCACGATGGTATGACCTGCATTGGCACCGCCCTGGAAACGCACAATAATGTCTGCCTTCTGGGCCAGCATATCCGTGATCTTGCCCTTGCCTTCATCTCCCCAGTTTGCTCCGACTACTGCCTTAACCATATTCTAGTTTCCTCCTAAATCCCTGGCCTGTCGAGATTTCGCTTCTTTTGCATACTGACAAGCTCTTGATCCGGTTCCTCTCCCGGACTTTATAAGAAGTTTTTCCTGCGAAAAGACCCCAAGGATCTCCCGCAGGAAAAAGTATAGCATATCTTTTTCATAAATAAAACTTATTATTGCTAATACGTCTTGCTTATTTATAAGCAGGGAGAGACTCCTTGGTTCCCCCCGGTACCGGAGAGGAACTCAGACATAAATCTCAGCCTTCACCCCCAGCTGATCCTGATATTGCTCCAAAAGGGGACGGATGACATCTCGAAGATAGGTCTCCGTCTGGATAGAAGCCCGGCCGGTATAAGCCGCGGGATTCATCCTCTGCTCCAGCTCTTCCTGGCTTAGGTGGAAGGTGGGATCCCCTGCGATTCTCTCCAGAAGGTCGTTGTCCCTGCCTTCCTCCTTCACGGTCCTGCCGGCCTCCATAGAAAGCTGACGAATTCTCTCATGAAGCTCCTGCCGGTCTCCCCCGGCCTTGACCGCATCCATCATAATATTCTCTGTAGCCATGAAGGGAAGTTCTGCCCTCAGGTGCTTCTCGATGACCTTGGGATAGACCACCAGACCATCTACCACATTCAGCATCAGATCCAGGATTCCATCAATGGCCAGGAAACCCTCGGGAATAGACAGGCGCTTGTTGGCCGAATCGTCCAGGGTTCTCTCAAACCACTGGCTGGCGGAGGTAATGGCCGGATTCAGGGCATCGATCATAACATAGCGGGACAGAGCGGCAATTCGCTCGCTGCGCATGGGATTCCTCTTGTAAGCCATGGCAGAGGAACCGATCTGGCCTTTCTCAAAGGGTTCCTCTACCTCCTTCAAATGCTGGAGGAGGCGGATGTCATTGGAGAACTTATGGGCACTGGCGGCGATTCCTGCCAGCACATTCATGACCCTGGTATCCACCTTGCGGGAATAGGTCTGGCCGGATACGGGATAGCAGGCGGCAAATCCCATCTTCTTGGCGATCATAGGATCAATCTGGTTGATCTTCAGCTGCTCCCCGTCGAAGAGTTCCTGAAAACTGGCCTGGGTTCCTGTAGTTCCCTTGGAGCCCAAAAGCTTGAGGCTGGCCTGGACATATTCCAGATCCTCCAGATCCATGACGAATTCCTGCATCCACAGGGTAGCTCTCTTGCCTACCGTAGTGGGCTGGGCAGGCTGAAAATGGGTAAAGGCCAAAGTGGGCTGTCCCTTGTACTCCCGGGCAAAGCCAGCCAGCTCTGCAATGACATTGACCAGCTTCTTCTTCACCAGCTTCAGCGCCTCATTCATAACAATGATATCGGTATTGTCTCCCACATAGCAGGAGGTGGCTCCCAGATGGATGATGCCCTTGGCCTTGGGGCATTGCACGCCATAGGCATAGACATGAGCCATGACATCATGGCGCACCTCCTTCTCCCGCTCCCTGGCTACCTCATAATTGATATCAGAGACATGAGCCTTCATCTCATCGATCTGTTCCTGACTGATGGCAAGTCCCAGTTCCTTCTCTGTCTCTGCCAGGGCAATCCACAGCCTTCTCCAGGTGGTGAACTTCATATCCTGGGAGAAAATATATTGCATCTCTTTGCTGGCATAGCGCTCCGACAGGGGACTGCTATATCTGTCTGTTGTACTCATTTCGCTTATTCTCCCTCAATTCGGCTTCTCAGGCAAGACCCAGGCGACGGAAGACCTCCTGATAGGCCTCCTCTACATTGCCCATATCTCTTCTGAAACGATCCTTGTCCAGCTTCTCATTGGTATGCACATCCCAGAGACGGCAGGTATCCGGGGAGATCTCATCTGCCAGGATAATGGTTCCGTCTGCCAGACGGCCGAACTCAATCTTGAAGTCAATCAGACGGATATCCACTCCCAGGAAATACTCCTTGAGGAAGTCATTGACCTGCCTGGTATACTTCTTAATGGTATCAATCTCCTCCTGGGTAGCCAGACCCAGAGCCAGGGCATAATCATCATTGATGAAGGGATCGTTGAGTTCATCGCACTTGTAGCTGAACTCAATGATAGGGCACAGCAGCTCCCTTCCTTCTTCTACCCCCATGCGCTTGGAAAAGCTTCCTGCGGCCACATTTCTCACGATGACCTCCAGGGGAACAATGCTAACCTTCTTCACAGCAGTCTCCCGATCGCTCAGCTCCTCCACCAGATGGGTGGGAAGGCCTGCCTTCTCCAGCTGCTTCATCACGTAGTTGGACATGCGGTTGTTCACCACACCCTTGCCCATGATGGTACCCTTCTTCACCCCATTAAAAGCTGTGGCATCGTCCTTATAAGCAACGATAACCACGGCCGGATCCTCTGTGGCATATACCTTCTTGGCTTTTCCTTCATAAAGCTGTTCTCTCTTCTCCATGGATACTGACACCTTTCTTTTGATAGAATTTCGTAGTGACGCCGCCTGCAGACGGCATGGACCTTACTTATGACGGACAAATCCCGCAACTATCAAGCTTGATTATAAAGCATTGAGGGGGGAAAAGCAATTTATTTCTGTGGTTATGGGATCACATGGCATGAAATCTCCCCAGGAATCCCTTCATCCTCTCATTATCGGAGGAGAATACCTGGTCCGGTCTGCCCTCTACGGCGATGACCCCCTGATCCATGAAGACGATCCGGTCAGAGATATCACGGGCAAATTGCATCTCATGGGTTACGATGACCATGGTGATATCCAGGTCAGCCAGAGACCGGATGACCTTCAGAACCTCTCCGGTCAGCTCGGGATCCAAAGCGGAGGTGGGCTCGTCAAAGAAGAGGATCTTGGGATTCAAGGCCAGGGCTCTGGCAATGGCTACCCGCTGGCATTGGCCGCCGGAGAGCTGATAGGGATAAGCATCCGCCTTGTCCTCCAGACCCATTTTCCCCAGCAATTCCCTGGCTTCCCTGTAAACCTCCTCCTTGCCACGCTTCTGGACATGAATCGGGGCATCGGTGATATTTTTCATCACGGAATAATGGGGAAAGAGGTTGAAATTCTGGAAGACCAGGCCGAAATAGGTCTGCACCTGTTTCCTCTCTTCTCCCTTGACATAAAAGACCCGATCTCCATGGGCAAGAGCCGCCTGCCGCCCCATATAGCAGATCTCTCCGGAGTCGATGGTCTCCAGCATGGTAGCACAGCGCAGGAGGGTGGATTTGCCGGAACCGGAGGGCCCGATGATGGAGAGAATCTCCCCCTCCTCCACCGAGATAGAGATATCCTTCAATACTTCCTTCCCGTCAAAGTACTTCTGTATATGCTTCATTTCCAACAGACTCATGGCAATCTCCTCCTATCGATAGTAGTTCAGACTCTTTTCCAGCTTCCCCATGACCCAGGCCACCAGGCAGTTGAATACATAATAGAAGGCGCCTGCGATGAAAAAGGGCAAAACTGTCGTTTGAGCCGCTGCGATCTGCTTAGCCAGGGCAAACATTTCCAGATAGGAAATGGAATATACCAGAGATGTATCCTTGACCAGGGTAATCACCTCATTGGTCACGGAGGGCAGAACGATCTTGATCACCTGGGGCAGGACGATCTTGCAGAAGGTCTGCTGTTTGCTATAGCCCAGCAGCTGAGCCGCCTCATACTGTCCTTTGGGAATCGCCTCTATGCCGGATCGATAGATTTCCGCAAAATAAGCCGCATAATTCAGGGAGCAGCCCAGGATAATGGCAGTAAACTTATAATTGCCTATATTCATTCCCCACAGATAGTAGGGGCCAAAATACCAGACCAAAAGCTGCAGCATCAGGGGAGTTCCCCGCATGATAGAGATGTAGACCCGAACCAGCCAGCCCACCGGCTTGAAAGGGCATTGGCGGCCAAAATATACCACCATCCCCAAAGGCAGGGAAAATAAAAGAGTCAGGGCGAAGATCAGACAGGTCTGTCCGAAGCCCATGGCCAATTGCTGCAACATCACTTGAAAAGTCATAATTTCCTCCCTGAAACAAGGGCGCCCCACGGGAAATCCCGCGGGGTCTGCCATACCGCTTCTGTTATTACTCTGCCTTCAGACTTACCATATCGGAAATCTCATACTTGTCTGCCAACTCTGCCACTGTGCCCTCATTGGCCAGGGTCTGCAGATCCTTGTTGATGATATCACAGAGAGCCTGGTTGCCCTTCTTGAAACCAACGGCATATTCCTCACTGTTGAGGGTCTCCTCCAGGATCATGAAACCCTGACCTCTGGAATTCAGCTGATATTTGGCAACGCCGATATCGATGGCCAGAGCATCCAGGGCACCTGCCTGCAGCTCCGTAAAGGCGGTATTATAATCCGCAAATTCATTGATAGAGGCAAAGGTGTCCGCCAGTTCCTTCTGGCCTTCCTCATCCTGCAGCACATCCAGGGCTGCGGAGGCGGCCTGCACACCCACCTTCTTGCCGGCCAGGTCGGTCAGCTTTTGAATCCCGCTGTCCTCTGCCACAACAATCACCTGACTGTTATCCACATAGGGAATGGAGAAGGTATACTCATCCTCCCGTCCGTTCATGGTAAATCCATTCCAGATGCAGTCGATGGATCCGGAATTCAGCTCCATATCCTTGGAATCCCAGTTGATAGGCTTCTTCTCCAGCTCCCAGCCCTCCATATCGCAGACAGCCTGAGCCAGCTCCAGGTCAAAGCCTGTATATTCTCCCTGGTCATCCATATATCCATAGGGGGGATATTCTGCATCAAAACCTACGGTAAAAATGCCATCTTCCACTCCCTCCACAGCATCTGAGCCCGCACTGGCAGAGCTGGAGTCTGCCCCACTGGCAGAGGAGGATGCGGACGCACTCCCTGATACAGAGGATGCTGAAGAAGCGCCCTCGGAAGCAGTCTTGGAACTGCCGCAGCCCGCCAAGGCAGCCGTCATGGATGCTGCAAGAATACAAGTCAATACTTTCTTTTTCATAATAGAACTCCTCCTTCACTAACCCGGATATCTCTCCCGGAGTTCCTTCTGAGGCTCCTTTTGGGCCTCCTTCTGGGGTTCCTTCTGGAATTCCTTCCGGGATACCGATCCATGGCAGGTCACTTCATTTATTTAGCAATGAGTCACTCTACCATACGAAACTGTCTTTCCAGGGAACATACTACCATATCCGGGCGGAATCTGTCAACATGAATTGGTTACCGTGTCAAAAGCCTGAGCCCACGACATGCTCGCATGTCGGTGGGGGAAGGGCTTT
>CAVLCU010000098.1:0-10012 GCA_963661545.1 Lachnospiraceae bacterium
CATTCTACCATTACCGTCATTGAATGGATGGATACACAAAAAATCATGGATAAAGGTAGGAATAGCAATCAGTGGCTCTACTTCCATATTTCCAATCACACGATTATATTCTTCACAGATTCTACAAGTTTCTCCAGTTCTTGTGGCTTTTGTTTAAGGTACAGCTCTTGTTTTCCTGCTTCTTTATATATAGCAGCGATCAATCCGAGAATGTCAGAATCCCATTTTTGATTTCTGATTTCAGAATAATTAAAATTTCTCATTCCCTTAAAATATAACGCAAAATAAGGGAAAAGACAATACATTAGGAGAAAATCCCCTTAATAGTATCTCTGAGCAAAGGAAAATATACTTAGCTTAGATAAACAAAAAATGTTATCCTTCATCCAACGAAGGACCGGATGGCCGCCGTGGGCCAGGCCTTCTTCCAGGATGTCCTTGGCTTTCCGGTGTGTTTCATAGCAGATGGAAAAAGCGGAAAAATGTAATATGGATTCTTGCGTACCTGTCAGAAATCTGCTATAATCCTATCATCCGATAACAGATAGACATCCGGCTTTTCAAGCCGCAGTCAGGAGAAAGGAGCAAGCTTATGGCAGTTTTGGGAGGATGCGAGGAGAAGTATAAGACTCCAGTATTGGAAGAGCGTATTTGCCCCCAATGTGGGGCAGAGGTTGAGGTATTTGCCTCTAAGGGACGTATTGTGGAGGACTCTGCCTGTGAATGCGGATATGTTTTCCGGGCACAGCAGCCGGAACCGCTGATTGTGGATAAAAAGGAAAAAGAGAATTGAGGTGTCTGTTATGAGTAAAGGTCTGACTATGCAGGAAATCAAAGTGGGGGATCATTCCAGTTTTACCAAGACCGTCACCGAGGCAGACATTACCCTCTTTGCCGGCTACAGCGGGGATTTTAACCCGGCTCA
The DNA here is from genome assembly GCA_963661545.1 of Lachnospiraceae bacterium. Classification (GTDB taxonomy): domain Bacteria; phylum Bacillota; class Clostridia; order Lachnospirales; family Lachnospiraceae; genus Scatomonas. The sequence goes on from CAVLCU010000098.1 coordinate 926, forward strand.
CATCAATGCCGTGGAGGCGGAGCAGGGAATGTTTCGCGGCCGTATTGCCCATGGCATGCTCTCTGCAGGCTTTATTTCCACTGTTTTGGGGATGCAGCTGCCAGGTCCGGGAACGATTTATATGGGACAGGAGCTGCGCTTTGTCAAGCCGGTATACATTGGCGATACCGTGACAGCCACAGCTACGGTGGTGGAGCGCAATGAGGAGAAGAATCGACTGAGACTGGAAACCGTCGTGATCAACCAAAAGGGAGAGCCGGTGATTACCGGATTCGCTACGGTGATGCCTCCCAAGAGCTGATCCTTAGACCCTGCCCGGATTCCAGGCACAGGGGAGGTTTTCCAAGCCCCTCACTTTCGAAAGCAGTGAAACCAATAAGAAAAGCCGCAGTCATAGACTGCGGCTTTTCTTATTGGTGGAAGCCAGGCGGAGGGGGTTTGGCAGGATACTGTGGGTCTCCGGTAGGTTTGATCTGGAAAAAATAACGATAATTATTTTTAATGTGTTATAAAATTATCAATTAAATACTGTTGTCAGAAAGCTTGACAGGGGGGGTAAAGCCTGTATAATGCTATCAGCTGATAACGTTATCAAACGATAGATGATTAAAAGTTCAAAAAAGAATTTCAGTGCGTTCCCAGGGACAAGGAAGGATACTTATGGACGAGAAGGGAGAAATGGAAGCTATGGATAGGAAAGCCAATGTAGGAATCGTTGGGCTGGGTCTGTACCTGCCTGAGAAGAGGATGACAGCCAGGGAGATTTCCCAGGCCACAGGGGGGAATTGGTCGGAGGAGGCCGTCATCAGCAAGCTGGGAATTGTGGAGAAGCGGGTTCCCTCCGACCAGGCTTGTGACGGAACACAGGAGATGGGAGCCCTGGCCGCATTGGACTGCCTGAAAAATACCGGAATCGATCCATTGGAGATTGATGTTATCCTATGCATGACGGAGGAGTGGAAGGAATATCCCCTGACCACCTCGGCCTGCTATGTCCAGGGGCGAATCGGAGCCTGGAATGCCTGGGGGATTGATGTGCAGAATCGGTGCTGCACCTGCGTATCCGCTATGAAGCTGGCGCAGGATCTCCTGATTGCAGACGATGAGTGTCATACGGTTTTGATATGCGGCGGTTACCGCAATTGCGATTTGATTGATTTTACGGACAACAATGTTTCCTTCATGTTCAATCTGGCTGCCGGTGGCGGAGCTATGCTGCTGAAGAAAAATTATGGCAGGAATCTCCTCCTGGGCACCCATTTGATGAGCGATGGTTCCATTGTCTGGACTGCAGGAAGTCCCGTGGGGGGAACCGCCAATCCGGCCCGGGCGGACAACCTGGAGGAGCATCTCAAGCTGCGGCTGATGGATGCCCCCAGAATGAAGGCTCTCCTCAATGAGAAGTCAGGGCCCAATTGGTATCATTGCATCGATGAAGCCCTGCGGAAATCCAATAAGACCCGCGAGGATATTGATTATCTGGACATCCTGCATATCAAGCGTTCCGGCCATCTGGGCATGCTAAAGGACCTGGGACTGTCCGAGGATCAGACCATCTATCTGGAGGAGTATGGGCACCTGGGACAGATCGACCAGATCCTTTCTCTTCAATTGGCCCTGGATCAGGGAAAGGTGAAGGATGGGGATCTTGTGGTCATGATTGCTGCAGGTATTGGTTATACCTGGGCAGCCAATGTGATTCAATGGGGGGTGAGCGGCACATGAGCACTTTCATTCAAGTAGTGCTTCGCAGTTTGGAGACAGGCGGTGTCTATGCATTGGCGGCCCTTGGCATCATTATCATTTTCCGCACCAGTAATATTACCCATTTTGCCCAGGGCTCCATGGGTATGTTCAACACCTTTCTGGTGGCAACTCTGGTAGCCAACCGTAATATGCCCCTGTGGCAGGCTACCCTTTGCGGTCTTGCGGCTTCGATTGTTCTTGGCTGTCTGGTGGATTTTATCATTATCCGCCGCACCAGAGAGGTATCCCCGGTAGCCAAACAAATCATTACATTGGGATTAATCATGGTTTTCGTGGGACTGGCTCCCATGATATTCGGCGTGGATCCTCTCAAGCTGCCCAAATTCATCGAAAGCGGAGTCTTAAACATTGCCGGTGCCACCCTTACCTACAATGGGCTTTTCAACATCCTGCTGGGTATTGCTTTGATGCTTATCCTCTTTTATATCCTGCAGAAGACCAAGATGGGCATTGCCATTCGTACCACCGCTTCCAATGAGCCGGTGGCTCGTCTGATGGGGGTTCCCACCCGTAATGTGACCCTCTTTGCCTGGGCCCTGGCTGCCTGCCTGGGCTGTCTGGCCGGCGTCATGATTGCACCCACCACCTCTGTCACCCCCAATGTGATGGATTCCGTTCAGGTCAATGCCCTGATCGCCTGCGTGCTGGGGGGCTTTCAGACCTTTCATGGCCCCATTCTGGGAGCCTATCTGATTGCAGTCGGGACCAATTTGTTTACCCTTTATGTCTCCTCCGTGTGGGGAGGGCAGCTCATGTATCTGCTGGTTCTTCTGTTCATTGTATTTCGGCCTCAGGGTCTGGTGGGCAAGAAGCTTGTGAAAAAAGTATAAAGGAGAGGAGAGACATGAAAATAAATATCAACAACAGGGAAAGCTCCCCTTCCTCGGATGCGGGCAAGGGGGGATGGTTCCGCAATCCCTATCTGCGATATATCCTCTTTGGTCTGGTGATCTGCCTTTTGCCCCTGCTGGCCCAAAGCGGTCTCATGCCCAGTTCCTTCCTGGTGATCCTGGGCGGTGTGATCATCTATTCCGTGGTAGCCCTGGGCTTGAATCTGCTCCTGGGTTATTCGGGACTGATCTCCCTGGGAACCGCCGGTTTCATGGGTATGGGAGCTTATATTTCCGGTTATCTGACGGAGAGCTTAGGCCTGCCCTTCCTTCCGGCACTTTTGCTGGCCATTCTTGCAGCCTCGATTCTCGGGTGCTTAGTGGGCTTTGTCTCCCTGCGGGTGGCCGGTATCTACCTGGCTATTGCAACCTTATGTGTATCGGAGATTCTTCGGAAGACCTTTGAGGAATTAGACCAGTTTACCAATGGATTCTCCGGTTTGACGGCCAGTTATCCCCGCTTTTTCGGAAAGGCCCTGACCCGTGAGAATACCTTTCTTCTGATGACAGTGGTCCTGATTCTGGTCATGATGCTCACCCATAACCTGGTTCATGGGCAGATGGGACGGGCTCTGCATGCCATGCGGGGAAGTGAGGTGGCGGCTCAGGCCATGGGAATCAACCTGCTCAAGTATCGGCTGACGGTTTTTGCCATTGCCACGGCCTATGCGGCCCTGGGGGGCGTTCTCTATATGCATTTTATCAAATTTTCCTATCCCTCCACCTGGAATCTGATGCTTTCCCTGAATATTCTGGCTGTGGTGGTCATCGGCGGTCTGCGCTCCATCTACGGGACAGTGATGGGAGCCCTTGTGGTATTTGCCGTCCCTGACCTGGTGCTCAAGCGAATTCCTGTCATCGGGGAAATTGATGGAATTGCCTATATTTTCACAGGTCTTTTGATCATTTTGGTCATCATGTTCTACCCCCACGGGCTTGTCGGTATCCGGACGGATATTCAGAGGCTCTTTGGCCGGGGAAAGGGCAGAAAAAAGAAAAAGGAGGGCGCCGATTATGTCTGATTTTCATCATGCTGCCTCTGATCTGGCCGAAGACCAGGTGCTCAGCCTGAGGGATCTGTCCATCCAATTTGGGGGCTTGAAGGCGGTGGAGGGTCTGTCCTTCCATGTACAGGAGAAGGAGATCTTCGGATTGATCGGACCCAATGGAGCCGGCAAAACAACTGTATTTAACTGCATTACCCAGTTTTACCACCCGGACCGGGGTCAGGTGCTCTTTCGCACCCGGGACAATCAGGTCGTCAACCTGGTAGGACAGCCGGTCCATTCCATCATCCGGCTTGGCTTGGTGCGTACCTTCCAGAATGTGGAGATTATCAAGGAGCTCTCCCTGCTGGATAATGTGCTGATCGGAGCCCATACGGATTTTAAGGCCAGTATCCTGGAGCAGGCCCTTCGCCTCCCCAGGGCTCGCAGGGAGGAGGGGCAAATGATCCGCAAGGCGGAAAAGGCCCTGGAATTTATGGGGATTTCCCAGCTTCGGCATGAAATCGCAGGGGGACAGCCCTATGGGGTCCTGAAGAAGGTGGAGATGGCCCGTACCCTGATGGCGGAGCCCAGACTGATTATCCTGGATGAGCCGGCCGCCGGTCTGAATGATTCGGAGACCGCCGACCTTGCAGAGACAATCCGCCGAATCCGTGATGCTTACCATTGTACCATTCTGCTGGTGGAACATGATATGCGGCTGGTGATGAATATCTGCGACCGAATCTGCGCGATTTCCTTCGGACAGTTTCTGGCCTGCGGCAGTCCCGGCGAGATTCAGGCCAACAAGCAGGTGCAGGAAGCCTATCTGGGAGAGGAGGATGCACAATGAGAAAGATCGCCCTTTCCATCCAAGGCCTCAAGGTACGGTATGGTGCCATAGAAGCGGTGAAGGGAATTGATATCGAGGTATATGAGGGCAGTGTGGTGGCTCTTCTGGGAGCCAATGGGGCAGGGAAGACCTCCACCTTGCGTACCATATCCGGCCTGACTCCCGCAGCGGAGGGCAGGATTGAGTTCCTGGGCCAGGATATCACCAATAAGGATCCGGAGAAGATTGCCCGTCTTGGTATTTCCCAATCTCCGGAGGGCCGTCAGATTTTTGGCGATCTGACGGTGGAGGAGAATCTGAAGGTGGGAGCTTTCACGGTGAAGAACCGTAAGGCGATCCAGCAGGGCTTTGACCGCTGCTACCGGTATTTTCCCCGTCTGGCGGAACGAAAACGTCAGATGGCCTATACCCTGTCCGGCGGGGAACTGCAGATGCTGGCGATTGCCCGGGCTTTGATGTCGGATCCCAAGATCCTGCTGCTGGATGAGCCCTCCCTGGGGCTGGCGCCCCTTGTTGTGAGGGATATTTTTGAAATTATTAAGGAAATCAAGGCTGAGGGTACTACGGTGGTGATCGTAGAGCAAAATGCCCTGCAGACCCTGAAAATCGCAGACTTCGGCTATGTGCTGGAGGTGGGGGAGATCAGTATGTCCGGGAAAGCCGATCTGCTGATTCGAGATCCCGGCTTGGTAGAGGCTTACCTGGGGGGCAAATAAGCGGTCAAGGCTTGCCGCCCCACCATGCAAGTATAATTCAAAGGAGGAACAACGATGAGAAAAATTACGACACTGATTCTGGCAGCAACCCTGGCTCTGTCTCTGGGAGCCTGTGGAAACAAGGGAGGGGAAAAGGGGGAGTCTTCCTCCTCCGGCGCCAGTAGCGCCGCCTCCAGTATGTCGGACTCCGGCTCTGACGACTCCGGCAGCGGGGAAGTAAAATATTCCCAGGGGGCAGATGATACCAGTATCAAAATTGCTAACTCTGCAGCCACCTCGGGCGCTTATGCCCCGGTAGGCGTACCCTTCAATGCCGGTATCCAGGCCTATCTGGATATGGTCAATGCGGAGGGGGGAATTGACGGCCGCAAGATCGAATTCCTGCATACGGATGATGAATTTGACCCGGTGAAAGGAAAGGCTGCCCTGCAGAACTTCGTGGAGGATGAGAAGGTCTTCGCAATTGTGGGACACTTTGGTACCCCTGTGGTAGGGGCTACCATCGAGGATTTGAAGGACTATGGCATCCCTGCCGTTTATTTTGCCACCGGAATCGGCCAGCTCTATGCCCAGGGGGCCAAGACCAACGCGGAAGGTTATAACATTTTCCCGGTTCAGCCCATCTATACCATGGAAGGTCAGATTATGGTTGCCCGCTGCGTGGGTACCTTTGGGGGCAGCAAGATTGGTATCATTTATACCAACGACGATGCCGGCAAGGATATGCTGACCGGAGCCGAGGCCAAGTGTAAGGAGCTGGGGATTGATTATGCAGTGGAGCAGGTAGCTGCCGGTTCCTCCGACGTATCAGCTGCCGTTACTTCCATCCGAAACAGTGGGGCAGATGCCATTATTTGCGCAGCCATCCAGGCCACTATGCCTACCATCGTCAAAGAATTGGCGGCCCAGGGAAGCTCCGCTCCTGTGATCACCACCTATGTGAATGTATCCTCTGCCATTCCTCCTTTGGTTTCCGCTGACATTGCCGGTAAATTTGATGTATATGGCAATGGCTGGGTAGACTATGATAACGAGGATAATCTGGCCCTGTATCAGGAGTGGGTGAGCAAAATTGATGAAAGCTACAATATGAATACCTATGCCCAGACAGGGTGGATCGCCGCTCATTTCTTCTGTGAGGGACTGCGCCGTATCGAGGGCCAGGATATCACCTGGGAGAATTATATGAATGCCATGGAAACCGGCGGATATATTCAGAATCCCTTCGGCGGCAAGATTGACTATGCCCAGGGAAGCAGGGCCGGTACCCAGGAGATGAACCTGTCTAAGATTACTTCTGATGCAGAGGGAGGCTGGGTATTGGTAGACGGTCTGCAAAGTATGGATAGCTTGCTGGCCAGTGCAGGATGACCCCTCCTACGGGGCAAGGAGTACTCCCTTATGAGATATGAAGAAAAATACATTTCGGTGGAAAAAGCCTTGAGCATGGTGCAATCCGGCCATGTGATTGTCACAGGCCTTGGTGCGGCGGAGGCTGGTCTCTTTATGGGCCAGCTCCACACCATTGCCCACCGGGTCAGGCAGGTGAAGGTCACCAATTGCCTGCCCACCCATCCATCGGAAATCTATAGACCTGAGTATGTGGATTCCTTTGAGGTGGATGGCTGGTTCTTTTCCCCCCAGATGCGCAAGGCCCATTCCAATGGCAATATGGCTTATATTCCCAATAATTTGCATTTTGCCGCCACCAAGCGGCTGCACTTTGTGAAGCCCAATATCTATGTGGGAGCTGCTTCCATGCCCGATAAGCATGGATATGTTTCCCTGTCCCTGTCCAATACCTATGAAAGGCGCATGATTGAGGCGGCAGACCTGGTCATCTTGGAGGTCAATCCCCATATGCCCTTTACCCTGGGAGATCTGCAGATCCCTGTAGCGGATGTGGATTACCTGATTCGTGCAGATTATATGCCTCCGGTCACCCCGGATCTGCCCTATACGGAGAAGGATGCCACCATAGGGAAGCTCATCGCTGACATGGTGCCGGATGGGGCCTGTATTCAGCTGGGCATTGGGGGGATCCCCAATGCGGTGGCTGCTGCCCTGGAAAGCAAAAACGACCTTGGCGTCCATACCGAGATGTTAACCAGCGGCATGATGCGGCTGGCCCAGATGGGTGTAATTAACGGAAAATACAAACAAATGAATAAGGGGAAAATGGTTGCTACCTTCGCCATGGGGATTCCGGAACTTTACGAGTTCATGGATTACAATCCCGGCGTCGCTCTGATGGATGGGGTATGGACCAATGATCCCTATGTCATCGCCCGAAATGACAATCAAATCTCCATCAATACCTCTCTGGAGGTGGATTTGACGGGACAATGTGCCTCGGAATCCCTGGGTTCCCGGCAGTTCTCGGGAACCGGGGGGCAGGCGGATACGGCCATAGGCGCGCAGTTATCAAAAAATGGAAAATCCATCATCGCTCTTTATTCCACCGCCCTGGTGAAGGATCCCAAGACGGGGGAGAAGAGGGAGGTTTCCAAGATTGTCCCCCAGCTCATGGCCGGGGCAGCCGTATCCCTGTCCCGCAATGATGTGGATCTTGTGGTTACCGAGTATGGGGTGGCCAGGCTGCGGGGTACCAGTATTCGAGACCGGGTAGCACGTTTGATCGAGATTGCCCATCCCAGATTCCGGGAGGAACTCCTGGATCAGGCTGTGGAAGTGGGAATTCTAGGAAGAAGGTGAAGAAAATGGCTCAGTTTTGTTTTCGGGAAAAGTCCATCTATTATGAGGAATATGGGCAGGGAAAGCCTATTCTGGTATTGAATGGGATTATGATGTCCTGTGGCAGCTGGGGAGAGTTTATAGAGCCCTTTTCCGCCCATAACCGGCTGATCCTGTTGGACATGCTGGATCAGGGCAAAAGCGACAAGATGGAGGGGGATTTTTCCCAGGGAATCCAGGCAGAAGTGGTTTTGGCTCTTCTGGACCATCTGCAGCTGGACAAGGTGAATCTTCTGGGCATCTCCTACGGAGGAGAGGTGGCGCTGCGCTTTGCCGTCACCTATGGAGACCGGCTAGAACGCCTGGTGCTCTTCAATACCACCGCCCGCACGGGACCCTGGCTTAAGAATATCGGCGATGCCTGGAATCTGGCAGCCGCCGACCCAGAGGCCTATTATCTTACCACCATCCCCATCATCTACTCCCCCACCTTCTATCGGGAGCATATTGACTGGATGGAGGATAGGAGAAAGGTCCTGCAGCTGGTCTTTGGCAATGCAGACTTTATTCAGTCGATGATCCGGCTGACCAACAGCTCGGCAGATTATGACGTCAGCCATCAGATTTCCGGGATTCAAGCCCCTACCCTGGTGGTGTCCAGTCAGGAAGACTATCTCACCCCACTAGCAGAGCAGGAGTGGATCGCTTCTCAGATTCCCAAGAGTCAATATGTGATCATACCCCGGTGCGGACATGCCTCCATGTATGAAATGCCTGTCCTCTTTACCGCACTCAGCCTCGGTTTCATCAATACCACAAAAGTGGACTTTTCTATCCTATAAAACTTCATGCCGCCCTATGGCAGCATCCCTATCCGGGAAAGCCGGCTGCTTGTCGGCGTTTTCCCCATACATCAAGGAGCCCCCGCATCACGACTTGCGGGGGCTCCTTATATCAAAGGAAGGAGAGCCGATATTAAAATCGGCAAAATGAAAAAGAAATTTTATAAAACAACCACTGCCAAGTTGTTTTATAAGAAGAGGATAACATTGGAATGTGTTGAAAGCGTGTTGAAAATGTAAAGTTACTTTGAACAAAAACAAAATTTTGGTCACACGGATTGTTCCGTGCTACGCACTCCCACAATCCTCCCTCAATTCGGGTTTTCGCGGGGCTTTTGC
>CAVLCU010000099.1:0-9985 GCA_963661545.1 Lachnospiraceae bacterium
ATCTTAGCCTGCTGGGCAAAAGCCTTAGGACTGCCCACATCCCGGTCGGAGAAACGGGCTCCCAGAACAATCAGGAGATCACAGGCATACATGCCCAGATTAGAGGTCTTGGTTCCGTGCATGCCCAGCATACCGGTATAGAGTTCATCCGTGGCCGGAAATGCTCCTTTTCCCATCAGGGAATCGCATACAGGAGCCTGGATCTTGTGGGCCAGTTCCCTTACCTCCTCAAAGGCGCCGGAAATCACCGTACCCCCTCCCACGAACAGGTAGGGCTTCTTGGCCTGGTTGATCATGTCCACCGCCCGATCCAGATCCCGGGCCGTCAGCTTCCGGGTCTCAGGCAGGATCTTCGCCGGTTCTTTGTAGGTATATTCCGTGGTAGCAGCCGTGACATCCTTGGTCACGTCCACCAGAACCGGACCGGGACGTCCGCTCTTGGCGATGGTAAAGGCTCGGCGGAGGGTATCTGCCAGGGATTCAATATTCTTCACAATCATGCTGTGCTTGGTAATGGGCATGGTGACGCCCGCTATATCGATCTCCTGAAAGCTGTCCTTACCCAGAAGGGACTTGCCCACATTGGCTGTAATGGCCACCAGGGGAACAGAATCCATAAAGGCCGTGGCAATCCCCGTTACCAGATTGGTGGCTCCGGGACCGCTGGTAGCCATACAAACTCCCACCCTGCCGGTAGCTCTGGCGTAGCCGTCTGCCGCATGGGAAGCTCCTTGCTCATGGGAGGTGAGGATATGGCGGATCTCCGGATGTTTATATAGCTCATCATAGACATTCAAAATCGTGCCGCCGGGATAACCAAAGACAGTATCTACCCCCTGCTCCTTCAGACATTCAATGATAATCTGCGAACCGTTTAATTGCATACGCTCTTGCTCCCTTCTTGGCCCTTATTCCGGCAGTTCCAGAACGGCGCCCCGGTTGGCACTGGTCACCATTCTGGCATACCTGGCCAGATATCCAGTAGTTACGTTGGGTTTTCTGGGCGTCCAGGCAGCCTTCCTTCGCGCCAGCTCTTCCTCAGATACTTTAAGTTCCAGGCGGCATTCCGGAATATTGATGGAGATGATATCTCCCTCCTCCACCAGGGCGATGGGGCCTCCCATCGCAGCCTCCGGACTCACATGGCCGATGGAAGCGCCCCGGGAAGCACCGGAGAAACGGCCGTCTGTAATCAATGCAACGGTGGATCCCAAACCCATACCTGCGATGGCAGAGGTGGGATTGAGCATTTCCCGCATGCCCGGGCCGCCCTTGGGGCCCTCATAGCGGATGACTACCACATCCCCGGCCAGGATCTTGCCTCCCTTGATGGCTGCAATGGCATCCTCCTCACAGTCAAATACCCGGGCCGGTCCCTCATGAACCATCATCTCCTGGCATACGGCAGACCGTTTCACCACGCCGGTATCCGGGGCAAGATTGCCCTTAAGAACGGCAATTCCCCCGGTCTTACTATAGGGATTGTCCAGGGGGCGGATAACCTCCGGGTTCAGATTCTTTGCATGCCGGATATTTTCCCCCACCGTCTTGCCCGTTACCGTCATACAATCCAGATGGAGCAGATCCAAATCAGACAGCTCCTTCATCACTGCATAGACACCACCGGCTTCGTTGAGATCCTCCATATAAGTAGGACCGGCCGGCGCCAGATGACAGAGATTGGGAGTCTTAGCACTTATTTCATTGGCCAGCTCCGGCTTGAAATCAAAGCCCACCTCATGGGCGATGGCCGGAAGATGGAGCATGCTGTTGGTGGAGCAGCCCAGGGCCATATCCACCGTCAGGGCATTGAGGAAGGCCTCCTTGGTCATAATGTCCCGGGGGCGGATATTCTGGCGCAGCAGCTCCATCACCTGCATTCCCGCATGCTTGGCCAGCTGGAGCCGCTCCGAATAAACTGCCGGAATGGTTCCGTTGCCCCGCAGGCCCATGCCCAGAACCTCGGTGAGGCAGTTCATACTGTTGGCGGTATACATGCCGGAGCAGGAGCCACAGGTGGGGCAGGTCTTGCACTCGTATTCCTCTACCTCCTCCTGGGACATGAGGCCGGCCGCATAGGAGCCCACTGCCTCGAACATGGAGGAAAGACTTCTCTTTCTCCCCCCTACATGACCGGCCAGCATGGGACCTCCGCTGACAAATACCGTGGGCACATTGATCCGGGCTGCCGCCATCAAAAGACCGGGCACATTCTTATCACAGTTGGGGATCATCACCAGGGCATCAAATTGATGGGCCAGGGCCATAGCCTCGGTAGAATCCGCAATCAGATCCCGGGTAACCAGGGAATATTTCATTCCGATATGGCCCATGGCGATTCCGTCGCAGACTGCAATAGCCGGAAACACCACAGGGGTACCCCCTGCCATGGCCACTCCCTGCTTGACGGCAGCTGTGATCTTATCCAGATTCATATGCCCCGGCACAATTTCATTATAGGAGTTGACGATTCCCACCAGGGGGCGTTCCATCTCCTCCCTGGTCATACCCAGGGCGCGAAAGAGACTCCTGTGGGGAGCCTGCTGCATTCCTTTTCTCACTGCATCACTTCTCATCCTTTTTTCCTCCATCTACCCATTACAAGGGTCCCTGACTGTCCGCGAAGCCGCTGTCCCCATCAAGTCCCCGGTTAATCCCGCTACAGTCGTGCGGTAATGGCATCTCCCATCTCTGTGGTACTAACCCTCCTGCAGCCCTCGGACCAAATGTCCCCGGTACGGTAGCCGTCCTTCAATGTTTCCTTGACTGCCTTCTCTATGGCATCTGCCTCCGCATCCAGATCCAGGGAATAGCGCAGCATCATGGCAGCCGACAGAATGGTGGCAATGGGATTGGCCAGGTTCTTGCCTGCAATATCCGGTGCGGAACCGTGGCTGGGCTCATAGAGACCGAAGCTGGTCTCGTTGAGGCTGGCGGAGGAAAGCATGCCGATGGAACCGGTTACCATACTGGCTTCATCCGACAGAATATCCCCAAACATATTTTCCGTCAAAATCACATCAAATTGAGCCGGATCCTTCACCAGCTGCATGGCACAATTGTCCACCAGCATATGTTCCAGGGAAACGTCCGGATAATCCCCTGCCACTTCCTCCACAATGGAGCGCCACAGGCGGGAAGAGTCCAGTACATTGGCCTTGTCCACGCTGGTGACCTTCTTGCGTCTCTTCCTGGCAATATCGAAGCCACGCCTGGCGATCCTGCGAATCTCATCTTCATTATAGGTCAAGGTATCCACCGCCGTCCTTCGGCCATCCACCAGCTCCGTCTTCCTCGCTCCGAAATAAAGGCCGCCGGTCAGTTCCCGCACAATGATCATATCGAAACCATCGCCAATGATCTCATCTCGAAGGGGGCAGGCTGCTCTCAGTTCCTCATAGAGATAGGCGGGACGCAGATTGGCGAAGAGTCCCATGGCCTTGCGGATCCCCAAAAGCCCGGCCTCCGGACGTTTGGAAGGTTCCAGCTGATACCAGGGAGAAGTCTTGGGATCTCCGCCGATGGAACCCATCAAAACCCCCTGGCAGGTTTTGGCCTCTGCCACGGTCTCCTCCGTCAGGGGCAGGCCGCAGGCGTCAATGGAGGCTCCTCCCAGCAAAAGCTTTGAATAGGTAAAGGTATGGCCAAACTTCTTACAGACTGCATCCAATACCTTCTGCGCCTCATTCACAATCTCCGGGCCGATGCCGTCCCCATGGATCAATCCTATCTTGAATTCCATCCTGATCTACCTCTTTCTTCCGATTCTTCCGTATTTTTATTCATTGTATCCTTGATACATTAAATCATCGTTTCCATGATAGCTCAAAACAAGGGGGATTTCAACCTAAAGATTGGTTTGGGCATGGAGGTTTAAACCACCACAATGCACTTTTCCTCGTAATAGGGCAGTAAAGGAACAAAAAAAGAGCGCTATTATCTGCGCTCTTCTATCAGACAGTGATGTTTCTGTTTCTCTGGCCTTGTTCTCTCAGGGCGGAGCAAGCCCGGGGCGGGGAGCCTGGCTGACTGGCTCCCCACCCCGGCCTCCCCTCTTCCCATCCTGCCTTCACCTGCACGTTCAAGGCAAAGGGTCTTGTAACAGGGTCTTATCTTCCGGTCTTAATCCTCAACCTTGGTCACCTTGCTGGCTCTTGCCGCGATTTCCCTCTCCTGTACATCGGCGGGAGCCTGCTCGTAGCGGGCGAACTCATATTCGAAGGTCCCGCTGCCTCCCGTCATAGACCGCAGGGAGGTGGAATATCCGTAGATCTCCAGTTCCGGCACATCCGCTTCAATGATGGTATTGCCCTTGTTGTCCGGATTCATGCCCAACACACGGCCTCTGCGCTTGTTCAGGTCTCCCATGACATCACCGGTATACTTGTCAGCTACGGTAACCTTCATGCTGACGATGGGCTCCAGAAGAACGGGACCCGCTTCCATGAAGCCCTTCTTGAAGGCCATGATAGTGGCAGTCTTGAAGGCCATTTCCGAGGAGTCTACCGGATGGTAGGAGCCATCGTAGAGGACGGCCTTGACCCCTACTACGGGATAGGCAGCCAGGGGACCCGACTGAACGGAGTCCTGAAGGCCCTTTTCCACCGCCGGGAAGTAGTTCTTGGGTACGGCACCTCCCACCACCTCTTCCTCGAAGATATAAGGGGTCTCCAGCTCGCCCGAGGGCTCGAAGCGCATCTTCACATGGCCATACTGACCGTGACCGCCGGACTGCTTCTTGTACTTGGCCTCTACGTCGGACTTCTTGCGGATGGTCTCCCGGAAGGCAACCTTGGGGGCAGACAGCTCCACCTCTACCTTGTATCTCTCCAGCAGCTTGCTGACGATGATGTCAATGTGCTGGTCGCCAATGCCATAGATTAAGCTCTGACGGTTAGCCGAATCGTTGACCACCTTCATGGTCAGGTCTTCCTGCATCATCTTGGCGAAGGCCTGAGAAATCTTGTCTACATCTGCCTTGTTCTTGGGTTTGTAGCGTTTGGAGGTATAGGGCTTGGAAACGGCAATCTTGCCATATACCACCGGATGTGCCTTGGTGGCCAGGGAATTCCCGGTTCTGGCATCCCCCAGCTTGGCGATGGCGCCGATATCCCCGGCATGAAGCTCCGGTACCTCGATGGGCTTGGAGCCCTGAAGGATATAGAGCTTGTTCAGCTTCTCTTCGGATTCCTGATCTACATTGTAGAGAATATCATCATTCTTAATGACACCGGAGCAAATCTTCACCAGGGAATACTTACCCAGGAAGGGATCTACGATGGTCTTGAAAATGAGGGCACTCTTGGCCTTGCGGAAATCGTAGTCCGCATCAAAGACTTCATTATTGTTCTTATCCAGACCGGCTCGTTTTCTCTTGGAGGGATCCGGGAAATATCCTACAATGTCATCCAGGAGGTTGGAAACGCCCTGCAAATTCACCGGGGATCCCATGCATACCGGCACCAGGCTTCCGTCCCCTACATTGACAGCCAAAGCTGCAGAGATCTCCGTTACGGAGAACTCCTCCCCGCCGAAATAACGATCCATGAACTCTTCGCTGGTCTCAGCCACGGATTCCATCAGGGCATCCCTGTATTTGGCCAGATACTCCTTGGAATAATCCGGGATTTCGCACTCCTCTTTCTTATCCTTCTCGATATAGCGGCGACCCTTGTTCTTCACGATATTGATATAGCCCACGAACTTCTCATTTTCACGAATGGGCATATGCAAGGGGGCAATCCGCTTGCCATAGAGTTCCTCCAGATCCTCCACTACCTTCCGGTAGCTGACATTGTCGATATCCATATCCGTAACGAAGATCATCCGGGGCAGATGATATCTCTCGCACAGTTCCCAGGCCTTCTGGGTACCTACCTGAACGCCTGCCTTGCCGGATACCACGATCACTGCTGCATCCGCTGCTGCCGCTGCCTCCTCTGCCTCTCCCACAAAGTCAAAGAAACCTGGGGTATCCAGCACATTAATCTTCACCTTGCCCCACTCGATGGGGATCAGAGAGGTGGAAATAGAAAACTTACGTTTGATCTCTTCTTTATCAAAATCGCTGACGGTATTCCCATCAGTTATCTTGCCCAATCGGTTGGTGATACCGGAAAGATATGCCATGGCTTCCACAAGACTGGTCTTTCCTGCGCCGCCATGTCCCAAAAGTACCACATTTCTGATTCGATCAGTTCTATAAACTTCCATGCTTTGTTCCTCCCAATCGTAATGATGTATTTCTTTTCAAGTCCCGAAGGAGCTTGTGAACTGCATCCGCAGCCATGAGGATTTCACCATGGGTATATTTTACTAAATTTGTCGGTATTTTTCAAGTATTTTAGAAAATTTATCCAATTTTTCCAACATCCTTTTGACTTTTTACTCCCTGTCAAGTACAATACAGATGTAGTAGAAACAGGGAAGGATGGATATAGATGGATCAGATACGAATCGGCTTTATCGGCCTGGGTCTCATAGGGGGCTCCATTGCCAGGGCACTGCGGAAGTTTCATCCGGAGGTTCAGCTGTTGGCCTATTCCCACAGTCCCAGCACCGTGGCGGAAGCTATGGCAGCCGGGGTCATTGACCTGGCCTGTTCTGCGGAGGATCCGCAATTTGGCACCTGCGATTATATTTTTCTGTGTGCCCCGGTGCAGACCAATATTTCCTATCTTCCTATCCTGAAGGATCTGATGAAGCCCGGCTGCATTCTGACGGATGTGGGCAGCGTCAAGGGAGAGATGCATCAGGCAGTGGAGGCGGCAGGCCTGTCCTCATCCTTCATCGGGGGACATCCCATGGCCGGTTCCGAGAAGACGGGATTTGGCAATTCCACGGATTATCTGCTGGAGAATGCCTATTATGTCATTACCCCCACCCAGGAGGTGGATCCCTCTTGTGTGGAATCCTATGTGAAGCTGGTGGGTTCTTTGGGGGCGATTCCCCTGGTATTGACCTGGCAGGAGCATGACTATGTGGTAGCCGGCGTCAGTCATCTGCCCCATATCGTAGCCTCCTGTCTGGTCAATGCCCTGGCCCGGCTGGATACAGAAAAGGAGCGGATGAAGCTGGTGGCCGCGGGGGGATTCAGGGATATCACCCGTATCGCCTCCTCCTCCCCGGTGATGTGGCAGCAGATCTGTCTGGCCAACCATTCCCGGATCTCCCAGGTTCTGGACACCTATATCCAGCTTCTGGAGCAGGCTAAAGCCCTGATCGATGACGAGGACAGCCAGGGACTCTACCAGATGTTCCAGGATTCCAAGAATTACAGAGATTCCCTCAGTGATACCATATCCGGACCCACTCCCCAGCAATACGTCCTATATTGTGACCTTTACGATGAGGCCGGCGGTATCGCCACCATCACCACCCTGCTGGCTATGAACAATATCAACATCAAGAATATCGGCATCATCCACAACCGGGAATACGAGGAGGGCGTGCTGCGCATCGAATTCTATGATGCGGAAGCCTTCCAACGCTCCATCACCATTCTGGAGAATAGAAACTATACCGTACATGTCAGACAATGAGGGCAAGTGTTGCGCAGCTGCTGCCATCCGGCCAGGACCCTGGATGACCCGGGCAGCCCTCATCCCAGAAAAAAGCCAGCTGCCCTGCACTTGTCTGCCCCTGCAGCTGTCGGAGGAATATTAGAGATTATGAAGCTTTCACCTGCATCCGCTCCCCTGAAGGGAGAATTGACTGTTCCGGGGGATAAATCCATCTCCCACCGCGCCGTTATGTTGGGCTCCCTGGCGCAGGGAACCACAGAGATCACCCATTTTCTGAAGGGGGCCGACTGCCTCTCCACCATTGACTGCTTTCGCAAAATGGGGATTTCTATAGAAGAAAAGGAGGGACGTCTCCTGGTACATGGGTGCGGCCTTCACGGACTGGCTGCGCCTACGGAAGTCCTGGACTGCGGCAACAGCGGGACTACCACCCGCCTGATCTCCGGCATCCTGGCCGGGCAGAGCTTCGCCAGCTGTCTTACCGGGGACGCTTCCATCCAAAAACGCCCCATGGGACGGATCATCCGCCCCTTACATCTGATGGGAGCTTCCATCGAAAGCAGCAAGGGAAATGACTGTGCCCCCCTTCAGATCCAGGGACGGCCTCTGAAAGCCATTCATTACCAGTCTCCCCTTGCCTCCGCTCAGGTGAAGTCCTGTATTCTTCTGGCCGGATTGTACGGGGATGGCATCACCCGGGTGACCGAGCCCGCTGTCTCTCGTAATCATACTGAATTGATGCTGCACTATTTCGGGGCGGATATTTCCTGCCAGGATACCACCGTATCCATTGCGGCAGATCCCACACTGACAGCCGCTCCGGTGGAGGTTCCCGGGGATATTTCCTCAGCGGCTTATTTCCTGGCTGCGGGCCTTCTGATCCCAGGTTCGGAACTTCTCCTAAAGGGGGTGGGCATCAACCCCACCCGGGACGGCATTCTGCGGGTCATTAAAGCCATGGGGGGCAAGGTTGAGATTCTAAATCCCAGCTCCAGCGGAGGTGAAGCTATGGCAGATCTCCTGGTAAGGAGTTCCTCCCTGCAGGGAACCCGGATCGAGGGGGATCTCATTCCCACCCTGATCGATGAAATTCCCATCCTCGCCGTGTTGGCAGCCTTTGCCGATGGGACCACGGTAATCCGAGATGCGGCAGAGCTGAAGGTCAAGGAATCCAACCGCCTGGATCTGATGGTAGACAACCTGTCTGCCATGGGAGCGGATATCGAGGCAACCCAGGACGGCATGATCATTCACGGGGGAAAGCCCCTCCATGGGGCTCGCATAGACAGCCATCTGGACCACCGCATCGCCATGTCCTTCTCCATCGCTGCCCTGGCAGCCCAGGGCGAGACAGAGATACAGGATGCCTCCTGCATCTCCATCTCCTACCCGGAATTTTATACCGACCTGGGTCAGCTACTTTAAAAGCTCCGGCCAGCTGGCGAGCTTTCCCGGACTGTAGTGCCGCCTTCAGGCGGCATGGCTCTTTGATTTGTTTGCGTCATAATGGGAGGAGCCTATGAATTATTCTCACGAGATGATCATGCCCAATGAGGACATTCCTTTCAAGATGTTTATCTTTGAGGGGCGCAATGGCAGCTACGTGCGGGATAAGCACTGGCACCGGTCTGTGGAGATCTTTGCCCTTTTCGAGGGAGAACTGCGCTTTTTTATCAATGATAAGGAATATCCTCTGACCTCAGGACAATTCATGCTTGTGAATTCCAATGAGGTGCATTCTATCCAGGCGCCCAAGCCCAATCTGACTCTGGTCATTCAGATTCCCCTGGCCACCTTCTCCGGCTATTATTCCGATGATGAGTGCATTTTTTTCTCCCGCAGCTCCCGCAATCAGGATGGAGAGGTGATGGCTCTTCTGAAAAACCTGTACGAGACCTATTCCTCCTGTGAGTTAGGCTACGAACTGAAGGTCATGAGCCAGTTCTATCAGCTGATCTACCTCCTGGTAACCCGCTATCGCCGGGAGAATCTGTCTCCCGAGTGGATGCAGGCCAACCGGAACCTGAATCGCATGTCCCGGATTACCTCCTACGTGAAGGAGAATTATGCCCAGAATCTGACTCTGGAGAGCCTGGCTCATACCTTTAGCTATTCCCCCACCTATATTTCCCATATGTTCCAGAAGTACGGCCAAACCACCTTCAAGTCCTATCTGCAGAACCTCCGGCTGGAATATGCCTATCGGCAGCTGGCCAACTCCCGCACCCCCATCGGGGAGATTGCTTTGAACCACGGATTTGCCAACAGCAAATCTTTTTCTCATGCCTTTCTCAAACGCTATGGCATCCTGCCCAGCGAATTTCGCAAAAATATCCTTAGTCCAACCTCAAGGCCTTGATTTTCATTGCTTCCTTTTGAAACCAAAACCGCTGCAACATGACAAGAAATTACCATAAATCCCATAAGTTTTTGGTCGTTTTCGCAGATTTTTCCTGCTATAC
>CAVLCU010000100.1:0-9984 GCA_963661545.1 Lachnospiraceae bacterium
ATCGGGTCTGTGAATATATGGCAGATCAGCTGGCCATGGCCATTCATCTCAAAGAAGCAGACAGCTTCCATCAGAAGCTCTATACCAACGAGGGAAGACCCTTGGCGGCAAAACCGCCCATCCGGGCGGTGACTTTTTCAGGAGGTGTGGCAGAATGCATGCGGCATCCGGGGGAGGAAGATCCCTTCCGTTATGGGGATGTGGGCGTTTTGCTTGCCAGGGCGGTAGGGGCTCATTCAGCCTTTGAAACCATCCATCAATATGAAGCGGCGGAAACCATCCGGGCTACGGTAGTGGGGGCAGGAACTCATTCTACCAGCGTGAGCGGAAGCACCATCAGTTACCAGCGGGACAAGCTTCCCATCAAGAATATGCCGGTGGTACGGATTCAAGAAGAGGAGGAAAAGGATCATGGACAATTCGTAGAAAGACTAAAGAGCGGTCTTGCCCTTTATGGGGAGGACGGCAGACAGGAGCCCGCAGCCATTGCATTGTCCGGTGGCTTTCATACCAGTTTCCGCCAGGTTCAGGAGCTGGCGGCCTGGACGATCGAGGGGGCCGATGGGATTCTGAACAGCCCCCATCCCCTGATTTTGGTCCTGGAGAGTGACATTGCCAAGGTTCTGGGCAATGCCCTCCATGTATTGCTGGAGGGGAAGAAGGAGGTTATCTGTATTGACGGAATCCATGCCTCTGACGGTGACTATATCGATATAGGACAGCCGGTGGCAGAGGGGCGGGTCGTTCCTGTGGTGATCAAAACATTGATATTCAACTCGTAGTCCATCCGAGGCTGCTCATGCAGCCCCACCCACCAAGGAAAGGAGTCAGAAACAATTGATTCTAAAAACGAAATTATTTGGAAAGGTGCATCAGTTTCGGTCTCTTTGTGAGGTCATGGCCAAGGCCAATGAGGAAAAGTCCGGAGATAAGCTGGCGGGAATTGCAGCCGAATCCGCAGAGGAGCGGGTGGCGGCCAAGGTGGTCCTTTCCCATATTACTCTTCAGGATCTGAGAAATCATCCGGCGGTGCCCTACGAGGAGGACGAGGTTACCCGAATTATCCAGGACGATGTGAACGAGGCAATCTACAACGAGATCAAGGGCTGGACCGTGGGGGAATTGCGGGAATGGATTCTGGATACTCAGACTACCGGAGATATGATCAAGCGGGTTTCCCGGGGCCTGACCAGTGAGATGGTTGCCGCTGTATGCAAGCTGATGAGCAATCTGGACCTGGTATATGGAGCCAAGAAGATCCGGATTACGGCCCATTGCAATACCACCATCGGACTTCCCGGCACCTTCTCTTCCCGACTTCAGCCCAACAATACCGTGGACGATCCCAAGGGCATCACTGCCTCTACCCTGGAGGGTTTCAGTCTTGGCTGTGGAGATGCGGTATTGGGTCTGAATCCGGTGGATGATTCGGTGGAAAGTGTTTCCACCATTTTGAAGCGTTTTGATGAGATCAAGAATCAATATGAAATTCCCACCCAGATCTGTGTATTGGCTCATGTCACCACCCAGATGGAGGCCATTTCGAAGAACCACGCCCCCATCGACCTCATGTTCCAGTCCATTGCCGGCTCCCAGAAGGGCAATGAGGCCTTTGGTCTTACCGCCTCTATGCTGCAGGAGGGACGTGACATGATGTTAAAGGAGGCAACCTCCACCGGCCCCAATGTGATGTATTTTGAGACCGGCCAGGGCTCTGAGCTCTCCTCCGAGGCTCATCATGGCTGGGATCAGCTGACCATGGAGGCCAGGTGCTACGGCTTTGCCAAGCGCTATCAGCCCTTCCTGGTCAATACCGTAGTAGGCTTCATCGGTCCGGAATATCTCTATGATTCCAAGCAGGTTACCAGAGCTGGTCTGGAAGATCACTTTATGGGAAAGCTGACCGGTGTTTCCATGGGCTGTGATGCCTGCTATACCAACCATATGAAGGCGGATCAGAATGACATAGAGAATCTGGCCACCCTCCTGGTTGCCGCAGGCTGTAATTACATCATGGGTGTGCCTCAGGGGGATGACTGTATGCTGATGTATCAGTGTACTGGCTACCATGAAGCGGCAGCCCTTCGTGAGGTATTTGATCTCCGGCCCATCAGGGAATTTGACCAGTGGATGGAGAAATGGGGCTTATCCGAGAATGGAAAGCTGACTCCCCTGGCAGGCGATGCATCGATATTCTTAAAGTAGGAGGTATGGAATTTTGGTAAATGAAAATGATTTAAGAGCACTTATCACTCAAGTACTGTCCGAAATGAATCTGAAGGATGAGAAGCCAGAATGTCCGGAAGAGAAGGTCAAGCCTGCCCCTGGTTCTTGTGCCGGTGTCGAGGCAAAGCCGGAGCCGGTGGATCCCACGATAGAGGAAGGCTGTATCCCGGATGTCAGTGCGGTGGACCTGAAGGATCAATATCTGGTGGAAAATCCTGCCAATCGGGAAGCCTTCTATGACCTCAAGCAATATGCCCCCTGTCGCCTGGGGATCGGAAAGGCGGGGGCAAGATACAAGACAGATCCGGTCTTGCAATTTAGGGCTGCCCACTCCGCCGCCCAGGATGCCGTATTTTCTGATGTAGATCAGGATTTTATCGACGGAATGGGACTCTTTACCGTGCAGACCAGGTGTGAGAGCAAGGATGTTTACCTGACGCGGCCGGATCTGGGCAGAAGGTTAACTGAGGAAGCGGCAGGGATTGTGAAGGAAAAATGCAAGGCTCACCCCAAAGTACAGATTTATGTATCCGATGGCTTGAGCTCCGCAGCGGTGGCCGCCAATGTGGGGGATGTGCTTCCGGCGGTGGAGCAGGGCTTAAAGAGCCATGGCATCGATGTGGGAACTCCCTTCTTCGTGAAGTATGGCCGTGTAGGTGTAATGGATGAGGTTTCCGAAATCCTGGATGCAGAGGTGACCTGCGTGCTTATCGGGGAACGTCCCGGTTTGATCACGGCGGAGTCCATGTCCGCCTATATTGCCTATCGGGCAACCATCGGTATGCCGGAGGCAAGAAGAACGGTTGTCTCCAACATTCACAAGGCGGGTACCATCCCGGCAGAGGCCGGAGCCCATATTGCAGATATTATCCAGAAGATTCTGGAGAACAAGGCCAGTGGTACTGATCTGAAGCTGTAAATTCGAAGGGCTGCAGGCGCAGCTGTAACAAAAAAAGAAAAGAGAATAGGAGAGAGCATTATGAAAAAAGATCCCATCAAGGCTACCGTTCTTGCAACCAAAATTATTGCAAATCTCAGCCCTGACATGGTAAAGCAATTCAATCTGGAACCCGGCATGAAGTCTTTGGCCTTGATTACCGCCAACAGCGATGATGTGACCTATACCGCCCTGGATGAGGCAACCAAGAAGGCAGATGTGAAGGTGGTCTACGCCAAGAGCTTTTATGGGGGAGCCGACAATGCCAATACCAAGCTGGCGGGGGAGATCATCGGTATGCTGGCAGGCCCTAATCCTGCGGAGGTAAAGAGCGGATTGGACGCCTGCATCGATATGATTGAGAATCAGGCACATTTTGTTTCCGCCAATGACGACGATACCATCATCTATTATGCCCATTGTATTTCCCGTACCGGTTCCTACCTGTCGGAAGGGGCAGGAATCCAGGAGGGAGAGGCTTTGGCTTATCTGATTGCCCCGCCCCTGGAGGCTATGTATGGGGTGGATGCGGCTCTGAAGGCCGCCGATGTCAGAATGTGTGTGATGTATGAACCGCCCTCAGAGACCAACTTTGGCGGCGCTTTGCTGACCGGCAGTCAGTCCGCCTGCAAGGCAGCCTGCGATGCATTTGCGGCAGCAGTGGAATTTGTGGCAGACAATCCCCTGGAGTAAAGACCCGGCCCAGACCACGAAAGAGGGGTAGTAGATGAAAGCGTTAGGCATGATAGAGACCTATGGCTGTGTGGCGGCAGTGGAGGCTCTGGATAGCGCCCTGAAGGCAGCCAATGTTTCTCTGCTGGATATGAGCCGCGTAAAGGGGGGGAATGTCACTGTTCTGATTGAGGGAGACGTGGGAGCCATCAAGGCCGCCGTAGCGGCGGCTCAGGCCTCTGCGGCATCCCTGGGACGGGTTGTAGCGGTTCATGTGATCCCAAGACCTGCCGGTGATGTAGGTTCCATGATCGAGACAGCTGCATCCGACAAGACCCTAAGCTTTTTTCGTGGAAAGCAGGAGATCCTGGAAGAACCTGGGCAGCCAGAACCGCCCCCGCAGACGGATGCGCCCCCGCAGGCAAAAGCAGAAGAGCCAGAACCGACTGCGCCGCCGGAAGCAGAAGAGCCAGACCCGGCCAAGCCGACAGAGGCGGAAGGGCCTGACCGATCCGAACCGCCAAAGGAAACAGATTCACCGGCTCAGGCAGGTCGGCCGGAAGAAGGCGGGCCACTCAAGAGGGCTGACCAGTCGGAGGCAGAGGAGCTGGAATCCTATACGGTGGAGGAATTGAGAAGAATGGCAAGAGCTTTGAAGGACTCCAGGATGACCCGCAGGGATATTCGTTTTGCCAAGAAGCAGGAACTGATTGATGAAATCATGAGACATAGAAAATGGGAGACGTAGAACTATGCAGTTATATGACAAGGATTTACTGTCAGTGCAGGAGGTTCGAGAACTGGTATCCAAGGCCAAGGCCGCACAGCAGGAGCTTTGCGAAAGGGATCAGGCCGATGTGGATCACATTGTGAAGGCAATTGCCGAAGCCGGTGTGAGAAATGCAGAAAGGCTTGGGACAATGGCTCATGAGGAGACCGGATTCGGAACCGCATTTGACAAGACCATCAAAAATGTGTTCGCCAGCGATGGCGTATATCAATATATCAAGGACATGAAGACGGTGGGAGAGCTGGCATATGACCAGAAGCGCAGGCTTCGGACCATTGCTGTCCCGGTGGGTGTCATCGCCGGCCTGATTCCCTCCACCAATCCCACCTCCACCGCCTTTTATAAGGCTGAGATATCCATTAAAGCGGGAAATGCCATTATTTTCTCCCCCCACCCCAATGCGAGGAATTGTATTCTGGAGGCTGTAAAGGTGATCCGCCAGGCCATCGCCGAGGCAGGGGGCAATGAGGACCTGGTATCCTGTATTACCATTCCCACGGTTCAGGCCACCGATCATCTGATGAAACATCCGGACGTGGCCTTGATTCTGGCTACCGGTGGTTCCGCCATGGTAAGGGCTGCCTATTCCTCCGGGACTCCGGCCATCGGGGTGGGACCGGGCAATGGCCCCACCTATATCGAAAAGACGGCGGATGTGCCCCGGGCCGTGAAGAGAATCATGGATTCCAAGACCTTTGACAACGGCACCATCTGTGCTTCCGAGCAGTCGGTAGTCTGCGATGAGGACATGGAGGAGACCATTCGCCAGGAGATGGAGGGCCAGGGCGCTTACTTCCTGACACCGGAGCAGGTGAAGAAACTGGGCAATTTCATCCTCCGGGCCAATGGCACCATGAATCCCATGATCGTGGGACGGTCCGCCCAGTCCATAGCGGAGCTGGCAGGCATAGAGATTCCGGCGGGGACAAGAGTTCTGGTGGCCAGGGAAACCGGTGTGGGAAGAGGACATCCCTATTCCAATGAGAAGCTGGCTCCTATCCTGGCTTTCTATACCGTGCCCTCCTATGTGGAGGCCTGTAAACTGAGTCGGGAGATCCTTCATTACGAGGGGGCAGGGCATACCTTCTCCATGCATACCCAGGATGAGAAAATGGTTGCTTATTTCGCAAGAAGAGTCCCGGCTTCCAGAATTCTGGTCAATACCCCCAGCGCCCTGGGGGGCATCGGGGCCTCCACAGGGATGCAGCCCGCATTGACTCTGGGCTGCGGTGCGGTCGGCGGAAGTGCTACGTCTGAGAATGTGGGCCCCATGCAATTATTGAATCTGCGTTATGTGGCCGAGGGCCAGTGTGAGATGGAGGACATCAAGCAGGGACTTCCGGATTGCTCGGAAGGAATCTGCAGACCAGCCCCCCAGTTGGCGGATATCGATGTGGAGGCCATTGTAAGAGAGATCATCCGGCGGATACAAAGTGCCTAAGGCTGGGAATCCGGCTGGAAGAGAGGCATAGAAGGAGGAAGGAACTATGGCAATACAGCAGCAGGCATTGGGAATGATTGAGACAAAGGGACTGGTTGCTTCTATCGAGGCAGCCGATGCCATGGTGAAGGCAGCCAACGTGACCCTAATCGGCAAGGAACGGGTAGGGGGCGGACTGGTGACCGTCATGGTAAGAGGCGATGTAGGAGCCGTCAAGGCCGCTACAGATGCAGGGGCAGCGGCAGCAGAACGGGTAGGAGAATTGATCTCCATCCACGTAATCCCCAGGCCTCATGAAGAGGTGGAGGCAATTCTGCCATCCTTAAGCCCTAAGCAGGAAGTAGCCCTTCCCAAGACAGAATAAACGTCCATGGCGGCTGACGCCGCCACCACCAGGTATGAAGGAGGAAGAGATTATGGCAGTACAGCAGCAAGCATTAGGAATGATTGAAACAAGGGGACTGGTTGCATCTATTGAGGCAGCCGATGCCATGGTGAAGGCAGCCAACGTGACCTTGATCGGTAAGGAGCACGTAGGAGGCGGTTTGGTAACCGTTATGGTAAGAGGTGACGTGGGAGCCGTGAAGGCCGCCACAGATGCAGGGGCAGCGGCAGCAGAGCGGGTTGGCGAGCTGATCTCCATCCATGTCATTCCCAGACCCCATGACGAAGTGGAAGCAATCTTGCCTTGCCTGAAGAAGTAAGGCTTTTGGGGGTCCGTCGGGACTTTCGAAGAAAACGAAGAGAAGGAGGCGGTGAAAGATCATGAAAGTGATCACAGAAGCAGTACTCCGCAATGAACTGCGGTCAGAGATTCCGGAAACCTATATCATTCCGGAGGGAAAGATCTTATCTCCTGCCGCCAGAGAATATCTTCAGCAGCACAAGGTGAAGATTCTTGATGGAAAGAAGAAGCAGGCATCTGTGCCGGACCAGCAGGCGGAAGAGCCAAAGGTGACAGCGCCCAGGCCCCGGCAGCCGGAGCCTGGGAAAGCCAGGGAAGAAGCTAAAGAAGAAGCCAAAGAAGAAACCCAGCCCCAGGTAAAACCCAAGTACCGGGATTATGATACGGGAGCTTATTATTTTGAGAAACCGGAGCATATGACCCAGCTTTTTGATAATTATCTGGTGGCCAAGGATCATAAGCGCATCTATTTCCGGGGAAAGCTGGACAGCCTGGCCAGTCTCTTCATCGTCAACCAGACCCTGCTGGAGGAGCTGGGAGAACCCAAAGCCCTTGTGGAGGATCTGCAGGATGTATTGGCCAGTGTCCGGGAGATCATGCGCTGCGATGTTCTGGATCAGCCCTTCCGGAGAGATTATATGATCGGTTTGAACCATAAGGAGCTGAGAGATCATTCCCATCATCCCATGAAATATTATAAGATCAGGCAAATGCTCCTTCCGGATCATAGTATGGGCAAGGCCTATGCCCTCTTAAATCAGCTTCGCAGCTCTGTACGTGAGACGGAGGTGGCAGCGGCAACGGCATTTCATGAGGGAAAGACATATACCAGAGAGGATATTATCGAGGAATTGAACCGGATGTCCAGTGCCCTGCATATTCTCATGTGCAAATACCTGTCGGGGGCTTACCATGAAAGTCCCGACAAGTAGGGCGATAGCCTGTTAGGAGAACCAGTAGACAACAGAGGGAGCAAGCATGAAACAGCTGATAGAAAAGATTCTGAACAGGCTGACGGATGACGGTCTTGTGGAGATTGAGGTCTCGGCGCGGCATGTGCATCTGACCCAGGAAGATCTGGAGCGTCTGTTTGGAAAAGGGGCAAGACTGCATCCTAAAAGGGCACTTTCCCAGCCGGGACAGTTTCTCTGCGAGGAAAGGGTGACCCTTCGCGGCAGCAAGGGGGAAAAGACCCAGGTGGCTGTGTTGGGGCCGGTGCGCAGGGCAACCCAGGTGGAGCTCTCCGGGAGTGATTGTCTGGCTCTGGGAGTCGCAGCCCCCTTACGGGAATCGGGAGATGTGAAGGGGTCTGCCTCCCTGACCATTCAGGGACCGGCGGGAAGCATGGAGATTCCGGAGGGATCCATCGTCGCCCACAACCATGTCCATGTGCCTACGGATACGGCCAGGCGTTTGGGGCTGGCAGACAAGGAGAGGGTAAGCGTCCGGGTTCTGACGGAACGTCCCGTGACCTTTGAAAATGTCATCATACGGGTCACCGATCAGTCTTCCTTTAAGATGCATGTGGATTTTGATGAGGCGAACGCAGCCCAGATCCGGGGCTTCACCCTGGGTCAGATCATCCGTCATTAAGAGGTGTTGCTATGAATATCAAAGCAGTGGAAGCATTTATGAAGCAGATAGAAGAGTCTGAGACCAGAACCTTCTCTCCCCAGGGACGGCTGAAGACCGGGCTGGATCTGGGAACTGCCTACATCGTTTTAGTGGTCCTGGATGAGGAAAATCATCCGATCGCCTGCGAGAAGCGGGCGGCAAGGGTGCTGCGGGATGGTGTAGTGGTCGATTATTCCGGTGCTCTGAGAATTGTCAGAGAATTGAAAGAAAAGCTGGAGCAACGACTGGGGCAGGAACTCATAGAATGTGCCATTGCTATGCCAGCCGGTACGGAATCCAGCATAAAAACCCATCAATACGTGGCAGAGGGAGCGGGCTTTGAGGTTACGGCAGTACTGGATGAGCCCTCCTCGGCCAATGCCATCTATCAGATTGACAATGGCGTGGTGGTGGATGTAGGAGGGGGAACCACAGGCCTGGCCTTCATTCGTGACGGCCAGGTGGTGGAGATAGAGGACGAACCCACCGGGGGAACCCATCTGTCTTTGGTCCTGGCGGGAAATCATCATATTTCCTACGAGGAGGCAGAGCAGATCAAGCAGGATTACAGCCGCCATAGGGAAATTCTCCCTGTCTTGAAGCCGGTGGTGGAGAAAATCGCAGCCATCATTCGCCGCCATGTCCGGGGCAAGGATGTGGAGACCATTTACCTGTGCGGCGGGACCTGCTGTCTGACCGGCATGGAAGAGATTATTGAGAAAGAAACGGGAATTCGAACCATTAAGCCAGAGAATCCCTTCCTGGTTACTCCGGCTGGGATTGCCATGAATTGTATCCTTCCGCCAGATCCGGAGGGAAAAAAAGTAAACGTCCACGGCGGCTAATACCGCCACCACCATGTATGAAAGGAGGAGACCACATGGACAAGGAAACCCTGGTAAATGAGATCTGCCGCAGAGTGGCAGAAAAGCTTCAGGCTCTGGGGTCAGATCGGCCGGAAGAGACGAAGCCAGCCCAGGATGACAGGAAAAGGCTGCTTCTCCTGACCGAAAAGCATGGGACAATCTGCCATGATTTTCTGGAAAACAGGGATCTGTCCTCAGACTTTCGGATCGAATGTGCCTTGCTGGCGGATTACCGGTGCCAGGTAGAGGACTATGAGGGTCTGGTGGTATATACCCTGTCTGTCCATGCCATGGCGAAGCTGGCGGCAGGAATGGCTGATGACGATTTTACCCGCCTGTTTGCCCAGGCCCTGTTAAAGGGGAAGAAGATCTGGCTGGTGAAGGAAGGAATAGAGCTCTATACCTATCAGGAGACAGCTCCCCCTTCCTACTACAGGTTCCTGGAGGCCAAGCTGGAATTTCTGAAAAAGGCCGGTCTTACCATTACCACCCATGAGCAGCTGCCTGACTTGCTTTCCGGAAGCGGGGAAAACTGCTTCCAACCGGCGGAGCCCGGAGGCAAGGAGCAGGAAGGCTGCTGCCAGGGGTCAGTCCCGGGGCAGACAGCTTCCCAGGACTGCCGCAAGAGTGCCTCCCCGGAGCAGGAAAGCGGGAAGACAGCGGTGCTGGCCAAGAAAATCATAACAGAGCGGGATATTATCTCTTTGGCCCAGGAGAAGACAGAGCGGATTATCGTGGGAGAGAGGGCCATCC
>CAVLCU010000101.1:0-605 GCA_963661545.1 Lachnospiraceae bacterium
TTCCCCCACCGACATGCGAGCATGTCGTGGGCTCTGGCTTTTGACACTGTAACCATGTATTCTTTCAAAAACATATTGATATTTTCTTGACGAAGTGCCCCTCGCATGGTACACTATGAATGTGAAATATGCATATATTTAATATGCATTTGCCGAAACCCGTTGTGGGAAATGGAGGGGTAACATGAGCAGATTGAGTATTGTTACACAAAATGAAGCCCAGACCACGGTAGAAGTTTTGTACAAGGATCTGGAGCGAAGAGTAGTTGCAAGCCCACCCGGACTATGCCCGGTTGATCTTGCAGCTTCTTTTTTACGCATGTGTCATGCGCAGTCCTGCGGGAAATGCGTGCCATGCAGAATTGGTCTTGGCCAGCTGGTGAATCTGGTGGAGTCGGTCTTGGATGGGAAGGCGGAATTATCCACCATTGATGTCATCGAGAAAACGGCAGAAAGCATTTTCTGCTCTGCTGACTGTGCCATTGGTCGGGAAGCGGCCCGAATGGTATTAAAGGGAATTCGAGGATTTCGCAGCGATTATATCGAGCATATTCAGCACGGTCGCTGCTCCGGTTCTCAGGAACAGCCGGTGCCCTGTGTGGCTC
>CAVLCU010000101.1:615-9862 GCA_963661545.1 Lachnospiraceae bacterium
CCCGGGTGGATATCCCAGGATATATTGCTTTGATTCGGGAGGGAAGATATACAGATGCGGTGCGATTGATTCGCAAGGACAATCCCTTCCCCTCTGTCTGTGGTTTGATCTGCGAGCATCCCTGCGAGGTTCGCTGCCGGAGAACCATGGTGGATGACCCCATTAATATTCGGGGCTTGAAGCGCTTTGCCGTGGAACATGCGGAGGAGATACAGCCACCCAAGAAAATGAAGGCCACCGGCAAGAAGGTAGCTATCATCGGCGGAGGCCCCAGTGGTCTCAGTGCAGCCTATTATCTGGCTTTGGCCGGTCATGAAGTGACGGTCTACGAACAGAGAAAGCAGCTGGGAGGTATGCTGCGCTACGGAATTCCTAACTACCGCTTGCCCAGAAAGATTCTGGACCGAGAGATTCAGAGCCTGCTGGATGCGGGGATCCATGTGCATACCAATGTGCGTATCGGGGATGACATTACCATCAAGGAGATGAGAGACAATTACGATGCCATGTATGTGGCCATCGGCGCTCATGTAGACAAGAAGATCGGCATTGAAGGAGAAGAGGCAGAGGGGGTTCTCTCCGCTGTGGAGATGCTGCGCAGTATCGGAGATGATCAAATGCCGGATTTCACCGGAAAAGACGTGATTGTAGTGGGAGGCGGCAACGTGGCCATGGACGTGGCTCGTTCTGCCGTACGTCTGGGAGCCAAATCCGTCCGTATTGCCTATCGAAGAAGGAAAATCGATATGACTGCCCTGCCGGAGGAGGTAGAGGGAGCCATTGCAGAGGGCTGTGAGGTCCTGGATCTTCATGCTCCCCTGCGCATTGAGAAGGATGAGAATGGCAAGGTAGCCGCTCTCTGGGTGAAGCCCCAGATGGTAGGTCAGATCAAGGGAGGACGACCGGCACCTACAGATTCCAGTCTGCCGGAGGTTCGCCTGGCCTGTGACCATGTGCTGGTAGCCATTGGCCAGGGCATTGATTCCCTGAAGTTCGGAGAATATGGAATCCCCATCAAGAGAGGAGCCATTGAAGCGCTTGATTGGAGCGGTGTCAAGGATACAGAGGGCGTCTTCGCAGGAGGAGATTGCGTGACAGGACCTGCCACGGTAATCCGGGCCATTGCAGCCGGGAAAGTAGCATCTGCCAATATTGACGAATACTTAGGATTCCACCACAGAATGAAGAATGATATCGAGGTTCCGCCGGTATCTCTGGATGATTCCACGGCTACGGGGCGCATCAACATGAAAGAGCGCCCGGCGGCAGAGAGAATCCAGGATTTTGACCTGATGGAATGTGGTATGACCACAGAGGAGGCCTGCCAGGAGGCGGGACGATGCCTGCGCTGCGATCACTTTGGTTATGGTATCTTCCGAGGAGGGAGGGTGGAAAGATGGTAAAACTTATCATTGACGGAATTCAAGTTGAAGCAGCTGAGAATACAACGATTCTGGAGGCGGCGGCCAGTGTTGGCATTCGCATTCCAACCCTCTGCTTTTTGAAGGAGATCAACGAGATCGGGGCCTGCCGGGTCTGCGTAGTGGAGATTGAAGGGCATGCCAAGTTGTGTACCGCCTGCAATAATGTGGTGAAGGAAGGTATGGTGATCCATACCAACAGCAAGAAGGTACGCAATGCCAGGAGAAACAACGTAGAATTGATTCTGTCCCAACACAATAGCAATTGCGCAACCTGTGTACGATGCGGCAACTGCTCCCTGCAGCAGCTGGCCAGAGATCTGAATATTTACAAGGTCTCCATGGGACAGCAGATTCCCTTCCACAAGGGCAATAAGAATTTCCCCCTGATTCGCAGCTACTCCAAGTGCATCAAGTGCATGCGCTGCATCCAAATCTGCGATAAGATTCAGGATTGTAATGTATGGGATGTAGTGAATACCGGTTCAAGAACTACCGTAGACGTGGGAAAGGCCCTGCAATTGGAGAACTCTCAATGTGCTCTGTGCGGACAATGCCTGACCCATTGTCCGGTGGGAGCCCTTCGAGAGAGAGACGACACAGAGAGGGTCTTCGAAGCTCTGGAAGATCCGGACAAGATCGTTATTGTGCAGATTGCACCGGCTGTTCGGGCCGCCTGGGGGGAGGATCTGGGGCTGAAGCCGGAATTTGCCACCGTAAAACGCCTTGCGGCGGCTCTGCGGCGCTTGGGCTTTGATTATATTTTTGATACCAATTTTTCTGCTGACCTTACCATTATGGAAGAGGGCAGCGAGTTCCTGGAGCGGATGAAGAACAGGGATAAGGAAACCTTCCCCATGTTTACCTCCTGCTGCCCGGGCTGGGTACGCTATGTGAAGGGACATTATCCGGAATTCACAGATCAGCTGTCCTCTGCCAAGTCTCCCCAGCAGATGTTTGGCGCGGTGGCCAAATCCTACTATGCACAGATTCTGGGTGTGGATCCTTCTCGGATCTTTTCGGTATCCATTATGCCCTGTATTGCCAAGAAGCACGAGTGTGCCCTGCCTAATATGAATGACGCAGGCAGTGGCCAGGACGTGGATGTGGCCTTAACGACCCGTGAGATTGACCGGATGATTCGTTCTTCTACCATTGTTCCCATTGCCCTCAAGGAGGAGGAGCTGGATATGCCTCTGGGACTGGGAACCGGTGCTGGTGTGATCTTTGGAACCACCGGCGGTGTGATGGAGGCGGCTCTTCGCAGCGCCTATTATCTGGTCACCGGCACCAATCCGGATCCGGATGCCTTCCGGGATGTCAGAGGAATGGATGGGTGGAAGGAGGCTTCCTTTGACCTGAATGGAATTCCCCTGAAGGTCGCTGTGGTCAGCGGGCTGAAGAATGCCGGCAAGCTTTTGAAGCATCTGAAGCAAGGCAAGGTTTCCTATGATTTCGTAGAGGTAATGGCCTGTCCCGGCGGATGTGCCGGAGGCGGAGGGCAGCCCATTCACGATGGCTATGAGCTGGCGGAGGAGAGAGGGAATATCCTGCGGGAACTGGACTTCAAGAGTCAGCTGCGCTTCTCTCATGAGAATCCATCGGTCATTCAATGCTATAAAGACTTCCTGGGTCAGCCCCTGTCTGAGAAGGCTCACCACCTTTTGCATACCGATCATCATGCCTGGAAGATGCCTGAGGAACCATAAGACGGTCTGACAGCTTGTCAGGGCTTTCAGAATAACATTTCCCCATAAGAGGATATACTGGACAAAATTTTACAGTATATCCTTCCTATGGGGAAATGTTTTTTGTTGTCAATTTATGTTTGACAAACAAATTATTAGAGAGTAGAATATGTAAGAAAAATGGCGGTCGGTTCTAAGGCCGAAGTGAGAAGTCGGGCCGAGGGAGACTGTGGGGAATTTCAGGAAAGTTGGGTGAGATATGAAGCAGAGAATACTATCGATTCTTGTAGACAATACTTCTGGTGTACTAAGCCGAGTAGCCGGGCTTTTCAGTCGAAGGGATTATAACATTGACAGCCTGACGGTAGGAGTGACAGCAGATCCCAGATATTCCAGGATGACCGTGGTGGCCTCCGGAGATGACCTGGTGCTGGAACAGATCACCAGACAGCTGGAGAAGCTGGTGGATGTGATTGATATCAAGGTTCTGCAGCCGGATCTCAGCGTGAATCGGGAGTTGATTCTGGTGAAGATCAAGGCTGATGCGGAGCAGAGGAGAAGCATTCTGGCTGTTTCTGATATTTTCAGAGCCAAGGTTGTAGATGTGGGACAGGAGTCCCTGATCGTGGAACTGACGGGAGCCCAAAGCAAGCTGGATGCCTTCCTGAATCTTCTTCAGGGCTATGAGATTCTGGAATTGGCCAGAACGGGCATTACCGGACTTTCCAGAGGTATGGATGACGTCCGCTATCTGTAGGGCTTAGAGAGCAAGCTAAAGGGCATTTGCCTTTTAACAAATACAATTAAGTGGAGGACTAGTAAAATGGCAGCAAAGATTTTTTACCAGGAAGATTGTAACCTTTCCCTTCTGGAGGGCAAGAAAATCGCCATCATCGGTTACGGCAGTCAGGGACATGCTCATGCCCTGAACCTGAAGGATTCCGGATGTGATGTCATTATCGGATTATACGAGGGAAGCAAGTCCTGGGCCAAGGCTGAGGCTCAGGGATTCCAGGTCTATACTGCAGCAGAGGCTGCAAAGCAGGCAGATATCATCATGATTCTGATCAACGATGAGAAGCAGGCCGCTATGTACAAGAAGGATATCGAGCCCAACCTGGAAGAGGGCAATATGCTGATGTTCGCTCACGGCTTCGCCATTCATTTCGGACAGATCGTTCCCCCCAAATACGTGGATGTGACCATGGTAGCCCCCAAAGGACCCGGCCATACGGTAAGAAGTGAGTATGAGGCAGGCAAGGGAGTTCCCTGTCTGGTGGCGGTAGAACAGGATTATACCGGTAAGGCCCAGGATATGGCTCTGGCTTATGCCCTGGGAATCGGCGGCGCTCGTGCCGGTGTTCTGGAGACTACCTTCCGTACCGAGACGGAGACAGACCTCTTTGGGGAGCAGGCTGTTCTCTGCGGAGGCGTATGTGCTCTGATGCAGGCTGGCTTTGAGACCCTGTGCGAGGCAGGTTACGATCCCAGAAATGCTTATTTCGAGTGTATCCACGAGATGAAGCTGATCGTAGATCTGATCTACCAGTCCGGTTTTGCCGGCATGAGATATTCCATCTCCAATACTGCTGAGTATGGCGATTATATCACCGGGCCTAAGATCATCACGGAAGAGACCAAGAAGACCATGAAGAAGATCCTGGCAGATATTCAGGATGGAACCTTTGCCAAGGACTTCCTGCTGGATATGTCTGCCGCAGGCGGCCAGGCTCATTTCCGGGCCATGAGACGGAAGGCTGCGGAGCATCCCTCCGAGAAGGTAGGCGAGGAAGTAAGGAAGCTCTACAGCTGGAGCGATGAGGATAAGCTCATCAACAACTAAGAGAAGAAAATAGCTGCAGAAATTCACGGACAGGGAATAGATTCCTGGTCTCACCGGCAAGGGCGAAACCAATCTGGCGGCTGGGAAAGTGAAGATCCAGGGGGAGCTCTATGAGCTCCCCCTTTTCCAGCTCCGGAAGGACAAATTCCCGCACCACGCAGGCGGCGCCCAGGCCGATTTTGGCGAACTCAATGAGGAGATCAATGGAGGACACCTCCAGGATATTCTTTAACTCGATTCCATGGGTCTGAAAATAGGTATTGACGAACTGGCGGGATAGGTTTTCCTCATCCAGCATCATAAAGGTGGCCGTATGATAGAGATTCCGATCGGTCTCACGCAGGGATAGATTGTCCAGATAGGTTTGGGTCGCCACGAAGGTGTCCTGGATCTGTCGCAGGGGGAAGAAGTCCAGCCCCTTGAGCTTGTCCGGCCTTCCCACAAATCCGATATCCACCTTCTGGTCCTGCAGCAGGTTCAGGGTCTGGTAGGTGGACTGACAGGAGATGGTAATGCGGATATGGGGATAAAGGCAAACAAAGTTCTGAAGATAGGGCAGGAGTACGTATTTGCACATGATGGTGCTGGCTCCGATGCGGAGGTGGGACACTCCCAGCTTGCGGCGCCGGTTCAGCAGCTGCTCGCCGGTATCCAGAGCCTGGAAGGCCTCCTGGACATGCTGATAAAGCAGCTCCCCTTCTTCGGTCAGGGTGACCCCTCGGGAGTTGCGTTTGAAGAGAGTGACTCCCAGATCCTCCTCCAATCTGCGGATGCTCTTGCTGACCGCCGGCTGACTGATATAGAGCTCCTGGGAGGCTCTGGATATATTTCCGCATCTGGCGGTAATGTAAAATACGTGATAATGAGATAAAGGTTCCATAGGATGTTCCAACCCCTGCCTTCTATAATGTGAAGTTATATTAGTTATGATTAATATGTATATGTATTATATCATAACCTATGGTAGAATAGTCAATAAGAAAGTTCGAACAAGGAGGATTTGTCAAGATGGGTATGACAATGACGCAGAAGATTCTGGCTGCCGCCGCTGGGCTGGAGCAGGTAGAGGCAGGGCAGCTGATCGAGGCGAATCTGGATTTGGTGCTGGGCAATGACATTACATCCCCGGTGGCTATCCATGAGATGGAGAAGTTCAACAAAAAGGATGTATTTCACAAGGATAAGATAGCCCTGGTCATGGACCACTTTATCCCCAACAAGGATATCAAGTCGGCAGAGCATTGCAAATGCGTAAGGGAATTTGCCTGTAAGCATGAGATCAGCAACTATTTTGACGTGGGGCAGATGGGAATTGAGCATGCCCTCCTGCCGGAGAAGGGTCTGGTGGTAGCTGGGGATGTGGTGATCGGAGCCGATTCCCATACCTGCACCTATGGGGCTTTGGGGGCTTTCTCCACCGGCGTGGGAAGCACAGATATGGCCGCCGGAATGGCCACAGGCAAGGCCTGGTTCAAGGTTCCCTCCGCCATTCGTTTTCGCCTGGTGGGTCAACCGGCTCCCTGGGTCAGCGGCAAGGATGTGATCCTTCACATCATTGGAAAGATCGGGGTAGACGGTGCTCTCTATCGGTCTATGGAATTTACGGGAGAGGGGATTGCCCATCTTTCTATGGATGATCGTTTTACTATCGCCAATATGGCCATTGAGGCCGGTGGAAAGAATGGAATCTTTCCGGTAGATGACAAGGCGATTACCTACATGAAGGAGCATTCTCAGCGCAGCTTCCGGGTCTATGAAGCCGATGCCGATGCAGTCTATGATGAGGAATATACCATTGATCTCAGTCAGTTGAAGCCCACCGTGGCATTCCCCCATTTGCCGGAGAATACCAAGACGATAGACGAGATAGAGGAAGAGATTCGGATTGACCAGTCTGTCATTGGCTCCTGTACCAACGGTCGTATGGATGACCTGCGGATTGCAGCCGGTATCCTCAAGGGGCGCAAGGTGAAGAAGGGGGTTCGCTGTATCGTGATCCCTGCCACTCAGGCTATCTATCTGCAGGCCATGGAGGAAGGCTTGCTGAAAATCTTTATCGAAGCAGGAGCCGTGGTCAGCACCCCCACCTGTGGCCCTTGTCTGGGAGGATATATGGGTATTTTGGCAGCCAAAGAGCGCTGCATCTCTACTACGAATCGGAATTTTGTAGGGCGTATGGGTCATGTGGATTCAGAGGTTTATCTGGCAAGCCCGGCTGTGGCAGCCGCCAGTGCGGTAACAGGCAAGATCAGCTCTCCGGAAGAGCTGGAAGCATAAGGAGGGTCGGAACATGCAGGCAAAAGGAACTGTTTTCAAATATGGCGACAATGTGGATACGGATGTCATCATCCCGGCCCGTTATCTGAATTCCTCGGATCCGGCGGAGCTGGCTACCCATTGCATGGAGGATATTGACAAGGATTTCGTGAAGAAGGTTCATAAGGGGGACTTGATTGTGGCCCATAAGAACTTTGGCTGCGGGTCCTCCCGGGAGCACGCACCTCTGGCCATCAAGGCAGCCGGTGTAAGCTGCGTCATTGCAGAGACCTTCGCCCGAATTTTCTATCGCAATTCCATCAATATCGGGCTCCCCATCATCGAATGTCCCCAGGCAGCTCGGGAGATTGAAGAGGGAGACCAGGTGGAAGTCAATTTTGACACCGGCATGATCTATGACCGGACCAAGGGAACCGAGTATAAGGGCCAGGCTTTTCCTGAATTTATGCAAAAGATCATCCAGGCAGAGGGCCTGATCAACTATATTAATGCACAATAAAGGCCCCTGCCGTCGAAGGAGGGCACTACCATCAAGGAGATATGGAGGTTTTACTTATGGCAAACAAGGAAATTCCTTATAAGATTTATCTGGAAGAAAATGAGATGCCCAAGCAGTGGTATAATGTGCGGGCAGATATGAAGAATAAGCCGGCTCCCCTTCTGAATCCGGCCACCTATCAGCCTATGACAGCAGAGGAGCTGGGTCATGTCTTCTGTGATGAGCTGGTGGAACAGGAGCTGAATGACAAGGACGCCTGGATTGATATCCCGGAGGAGATTGTCAGCTTCTATAAGATGTATCGCCCCTCCCCTCTGGTGCGAGCCTATTGTCTGGAGAAGAAACTGCAGACACCGGCTAAGATCTATTATAAGTTTGAGGGCAATAATACCAGCGGCAGCCATAAGCTGAATTCTGCCATTGCCCAGGCCTATTATGCCAAGAAGCAGGGCTTAAAGGGTGTGACCACAGAGACCGGGGCAGGGCAGTGGGGGACCGCCTTGTCTATGGCTTGTGCCTATCTGGATCTGGACTGCAAGGTTTATATGGTCAAAGTATCTTACGAACAGAAGCCCTTCCGCCGGGAGGTCATGCGTACCTATGGTGCGTCTGTGACACCCTCCCCCTCTGACACCACCCAGGTGGGCCGCAAGATCCTGGCAGAGCACCCGGGAACCACAGGAAGTCTGGGATGCGCTATCAGCGAGGCAGTGGAGATGGCTACCTCTGTGGAGGGCTATCGCTATGTGTTGGGCAGCGTGCTGAATCAGGTTTTGCTTCATCAATCCGTCATTGGACTGGAAACCAAGACAGCTATGGACAAATATGGCATCAAGCCGGATATCATTATCGGCTGCGCCGGCGGCGGTTCCAACCTGGGAGGTCTGATCTCCCCCTTTATGGGAGAGCAGTTAAGAGGAGAGGCAAACTACGAATTCATTGCAGTAGAGCCTGCTTCCTGTCCCAGCTTCACCCGGGGAAGGTTCCTCTATGACTTCTGTGATACCGGCAATATCTGTCCTTTGGCCAAGATGTATACCCTGGGAAGCGGCTTCATCCCTTCCCCCAACCATGCGGGAGGTCTGCGTTTCCACGGCATGAGTTCCACCCTGTCTCAGCTCTATCATGATGGCTTAATGACAGCCAGAGCTGTCGAGCAGACCTCTGTCTTTGAGGCGGCGGAGCAATTTGCCCGTGTAGAGGGAATTCTGCCGGCACCGGAGAGCAGTCATGCCATCCGGGTTGCTATTGATGAAGCCCTGAAATGCAAGGAAACCGGCCAGGAAAAGACCATTCTCTTCGGCCTTACCGGCACCGGCTACTTTGATATGGTGGCTTATGAGAAATATAACAACAAAGAGATGAGCGACTATATTCCCACGGATCAGGATCTGCAGGCTGGATTTGACAAAATCCCCAAGTTTCCGGGAAATGAATAAACGTCCATGGCGGCTGACGCCGCCACCACCACAAATGAAAGCCGACTGCTCCGCGCTGCGCGCTCCCGCAGTCGCCGCCG
>CAVLCU010000102.1:0-9715 GCA_963661545.1 Lachnospiraceae bacterium
GTAGCACGGAACAATCCGTGTAACCACAGGTTTGGGTGTTTTGACACCCAAACCATTTTTTAAGAGTTTCAGGGGCTGTCGCTTATTGCGGCAGCCCTCTTTTTTCGCCCCCGGCCCCTGGGGCTTTTTTCGAAAAAGGTATTGCTATTTCAGGGCGTATGGGATAGAATAAGGGCATAAGTGGTAGAAAGTGGTGAATAGTGGTGGATAATGGAGGGGATGTGGCAGTCCCGCCGCCATCACAGAGAAAGTGGAGGAGGGGAGCCCTTCACTTTTGCTAAAGAGGATCACACATATGTTCATGGGCGAGTATAGTCATTCCATCGACGATAAGGGAAGATTGATCATACCATCCAGATTCAGGGAGGAACTGGGTAAGAATTCCGTTCTGACCAAGGGGCTGGATGGCTGTCTTTCTATTTACCCTAAATCAGAGTGGGAAGCCTTTGAGCGGAAGCTTCGTACTCTGCCGCTTACAAGCAAGGATG
This sequence comes from Lachnospiraceae bacterium, assembly GCA_963661545.1. Taxonomy (GTDB): domain Bacteria; phylum Bacillota; class Clostridia; order Lachnospirales; family Lachnospiraceae; genus Scatomonas. The sequence continues at coordinate 489 of CAVLCU010000102.1, forward strand.
CAAGATCTTTTATCCGTTTTTTCGTATCCAGTGCAGCACCCTGTGATCTGGACAAGCAAGGGAGAATTCTCGTACCGGCAACGCTGCGGGAGTATGCAGGTCTGGAGAAGGATGTGGTGCTGACAGGCAATATTGACCGGGTGGAGATCTGGAGCAAGAGTAGATGGAGCGAGAACAGCAATTACGAGGACATGGATGCCATTGCAGAAGGCCTGCAGCAGATGGGATTTACCATCTAAGTCCTGCAGGAGGCCTGTGAAGGAGGGGTCCTGCCTCTGAGGCTGAGGATATGGCCGGGCTGACGGCTCCTGGACAGGAGCGGATAGGCTATGGAATTTAAGCATGCCTCTGTATTGCTGGAGGAGACCATTGAGAATCTGAGCGTAAGACCGGATGGGATCTATGTGGACGGCACCCTGGGGGGCGGCGGACATGCCCTGGAGGTCTGCAAGCGATTGTCTGCCACAGGAAGATTGATAGGAATGGATCAGGATGAGGCTGCCATCGCAGCTGCTGGGGAGCGGCTGCGATCCTATGAAGATCGAGTCACCATCCTGAGAGGGAATTATTGCGAAATGGTTCACGAGCTGAGGACAAGGGGTATTCAGAGCGTGGACGGGATCCTGCTGGATCTGGGGGTATCCTCCTACCAGCTGGATGACGCAAGCCGCGGATTCACGTATCGGGAGGATGCGCCCTTAGACATGCGGATGGACAGAAGACAGGTGCGCACCGCCTACGACATCGTGAATACCTACGGCGAAGAGGAGCTGTATCGGGTCATACGGGATTATGGAGAGGAGAAGTTTGCCAAGAACATTGCCAAGCATATTTGCCGGGCAAGGGAGACGCAGCCGGTCTCAACGACTGGGGAGCTGACTGAGATCATCAAGGCTGCGATTCCGGCGAAGGTGCGTGCGGTGGGCGCTCATCCGGCCAAGAGAACCTTTCAGGCCATCCGCATTGAGGTCAATCAGGAGCTGGCTGTGCTGGAGCAGTCTCTGGATGGCATGATTGATATGCTGGGAGACGGTGGCAGACTGTGCGTTATCACATTTCATTCTCTGGAGGACCGCATCGTGAAGAATATCTTCCGGCGGAATGAGCATCCCTGCACCTGCCCGCCGGAATTTCCGGTCTGCATATGCGGGAAGAAGTCCAAGGGATTTGTGGCAACCAGAAAGCCCATAGTACCGACAGAAGAAGAAATCAAGGCCAACAAGCGTTCCAGAAGCTCCAAGCTTCGGGTCTTTGTAAGACGCAGGGAAGGCTGACGGTGGGACGGGAGATTTTTTTATGGCTGGAACAGCTAGAAGGGTAGATTCACGTTCGGAGAAGAAGCTGCAGGAAGGCAGGAAGGTCGAGGCGAAGGAGAGAAAGCAGAGCTATGAGGAGGGCAGCGCGGTTCGGAGGATAGAGCCGCTGCAGCGAGAGGAGCCTTCATCGCCCCGGGAGGAGGCAGTGGATGCCAATGCCAGGGGGCGGGTGTCGGGAAGCCGGACAAGGGAGATTCGCATCCGTGGAGGCTATGTCTTCTTTCTGGCCCTGATCTGTGTCTTTACCATGACCCTGTGTGTCAGATACTTGCAGAAGAAGGCAGAGCTTACCAGGCAGAATGAGATCATTGCTGCGAAGGAGAGTCAGCTGAATAAGCTGAAGGCGGATAATGACGCCTATTATGCGCAGGTGCTGGCCTCCCTTACGTTGGAGGATGTAAAAGAGGCAGCCTTGAATCGCCTGGGTCTGCATTATGCCACAGAATCGCAGATACAGTATTATAATGCTGCTGAGAATAGTTATGTCAGACAGTATCAGAATCTGTCGGATTCAAAGTAGGTGGGCAGTTGAAGGGCAGGGAAGAGAAGAAGAAAGGCCGGACCGGAAGACGGGAAGGCTCCAAAGGACAAGAGCGCCAGGCCAGAATGCTGGAGCGCAGAATCAATGAAAAAATGAGTAAAAAGCTGGTAGGACTGTTTCTTGCGGTCATACTGGCTTTAGTCGCTTTAACCGTCGGTATTACCTATATCAATGCCAGAAATGGGGATCAATATAAGAGGATCGTCCTGAGTCAGACCCAGCAGCAATACGAAAGCCGGGTCATTCCCTTTCGCCGGGGCAGCATCCTGGATCGAAACGGCACCATTTTGGCTGCCAGTGAGAAGGTCTATAATGTCATTCTGGATTGCAAGGTGGTCAATACCACCAGTAAGGACAGCCAGGGACAGGAGGTCAAAGCCTACCTGGAGCCCACGGTAAAGGCCCTGGTGGAGGTGCTGGGGCTGGATGAGACGGATATCCGGAGCCGCCTGGAGGGGGAGGATACCAGGAATAGCCAATATCAGATCCTGAAGACGGATCTGTCTATCACAGAGAAGAAGGCCTTCGAGGAGTATCTGAACCAGGCGTCCGAAGAGGATTCCGGCTTGTCGGATACGGAGCGCCAGGAACGGAAGAAGGTCAAGGGAGTCTGGTTTGAGGAGGATTACCTGCGGGTCTATCCCCTGAAATCCCTGGCCTGTGACCTGATTGGCTTTACCTATTCGGACAATAGCGCAGATTGGGGCATTGAGGGCTACTATTCGGACATCCTCAATGGCACCAACGGCCGCCAATATGGCTATTTCACCTCCGATGCAGATGTGGAGCAGGAGATTATAGAACCGGTTGACGGGAAAAATGTTGTCTCAACCATAGATGTCAATATCCAGGGCATCATACGCTCTGCCATGGAGACCTTTGCCACAGAGATGGCACAAGAGCGGGCACAGGCGGCAGAGACGGCAGGGACGGACAGCCTGGATGAGGAAAAAGCTGCGGAAAATATTGCTATTTTAGTGATGGATCCCAATACCGGAGAGATTCTGGGCATGGATTCCTCGGATTGGTACGATCTGAACAATCCCAGAGATCTGACCTCCTTCTACAGCCAGGAGGAGATCGATGCCATGGATGAAAGTACCATGCTGGAAGCCTTGAATGATATCTGGAGGAATTATTGTATCTCCGATGCCTTCGAGCCCGGCTCCACGGTAAAGCCCATGACGGCGGCTGCGGCTCTGGAGACTGCTTCCATTACCACCAGTGATCGTTTTACCTGTGATGGTTACGAGATGGTAGCAGGCAACCGCATTCGATGCTCCATTTTCCCGGATTCTCACGGGGAGGAGACGGTGGGAGACGCCCTGGTGAATTCCTGTAATGATGTGATCATGCAGGTAGGAGCCAAGCTGGGGGGTGAGAATTTCCTCCAGTATCAAGCTATCTTCAATTTGGGCTCCAAAACGGGGATTGATCTGCCCGGAGAGAATGCGGGCATTCTCCATACCCAGGACAGCCTGGGAGAGGCAGAACTGGCCACGGGATCCTTCGGACAGGGCTTTACCTGTACCATGGTGCAGGAGGCGGCAGCCTTTTCTTCTGTAATTAACGGGGGATATTATTACAGACCCCGGGTAGTCAGTGCCATTACCAACAGGGATGGTTCGGTAGCCCAGGTGCTGGATCAGGTCCTGGAACGTCAGACGGTATCCGGGGCTGTCAGCGACTATCTTCGCCAGGAACTAGGGCGGGTGGTGGAGACCGGGGGAACCGGTACAGAGGCCAAGGTGGCTGGCTACAGCATGGGAGGAAAGACAGGAACAGCCCAGAAGATTCCCAGAGACAGCGGAAAATATCTGGTATCCTATATCGGTTTCGCCCCCCTGAATCAGCCACAGGTAGTGGTATATGTGGTGGTAGACGAGCCCAATGTGGAGGATCAGGGCAGCAGCATCTATGCCCAGAGGATTGCCAGGAATATCTTCACAGAGCTTCTTCCCTATCTGAATATCTTTCCGGATGAAGAGGTTACTGAGCAGACGGCACAAGAGCAGGAGCAGCAGACTCTTCCCGAAGAGGATCCGGGGAGTGGGGAAGAGCAAGAACAGCAAGACCAGCAGACTCTTCCTGAAGAAGATCCGGGCAATGGGGAAGGGCAGCTGATGGAATAGAAGAAAACGGAAAGAACAGATGAGGTGGATGAGGATGATGGATGTGTCATTAGTGACATTGGTGGCCCCGATATTGATTTCTTTTGCGATTAGTGTGGTTTTGGGGCCCTTGGTGATTCCCTTTTTGCGCCGGCTGAAAATGGGGCAGACGGAGAGGGTCGAGGGGGTGCAGTCCCATCTGAAGAAGGCGGGAACTCCTACCATGGGAGGCCTGATCTTCCTGATTGGGGTCACTGTGACCTCCCTGCTTTTTGTGGGAGACAATCCCCAGCTTCTGCCTATTCTGATCCTGACCCTGGGCTTTGGCCTCATCGGCTTCCTGGACGATTATCTTAAGGTGGTGCTGAAACGGTCGGATGGCCTCCTGCCCTGGCAGAAGCTTCTGTGTCAGTTTCTGGTGACAGGGATTTTTGCCTTCTATGTGACCCGTTATACGGATGTGACTCTGGAGCTTTTACTGCCCTTCTCCGGAGGCAAGATGCTGGATATAGGCTGGCTGGCCATTCCCCTTCTCTTTGTGGTAGTGCTGGCGGTGGTCAACGGGGTCAACTTCACCGATGGCCTGGATGGTCTGGCCTCCAGCGTGACCCTGGTGGTAGCCATTTTCTTCACGGTGGTAGCGGCAGGCAAGTATAGTGGCATCTCTCCCATCACCTGTGCCATTGTGGGAGGCTTGCTGGGCTTTCTGGTCTATAATGTCTATCCGGCCAAGATTTTCATGGGAGATACCGGCTCCCTGGCCTTGGGAGGCTTTGTGGCAGCTACTGCCTACATGCTGAATATGCCCCTCTTCATCCCTATCGTGGGCCTGATCTATGCGGTGGAGCTCTTGTCTGTGGTATTGCAGGTGACCTATTTTAAGGCCACCCATGGCAAACGCCTCTTCAAGATGGCGCCCATTCATCATCATTTTGAATTATGCGGCTGGTCGGAAACCCGTATCGTAGCGGTATTTTCCATTCTTACCGGCCTTCTGTGCCTGGTAGCCCTGCTGGGTCTGTCCTAAAAGGAGTTTGCCCTCAGCCCGGCTGCTTGTGGGGGCTTTCAAAGTGGATTGGAGGTATAATAGATGAATTGGAGAGACAAGAAGGTGTTGGTCTTTGGTTCCGGCATTAGCGGAATCGCAGCGGGGGAGCTCCTGCTGCGGGTGGGAGCCAGCCCTGTCATCTACGACAGCAATGACAGACTTTCCAGACAGGATATCTTGCAGAAATTCAGTCAGCCCAAGCGGGTAGAGGTAATTTTGGGGCAGTTTCCCCGGGGGCTTTTGCCCATGCTTTCTCTGGTGGTTATGAGTCCGGGAGTTCCCTGCGACCTTCCCCTGGTGGAGGAGTTCAAAGGGGCTGGGCTGCCCATCTGGGGGGAGGTGGAGCTGGCCTACCGCCTGGGCAAGGGCAAGGTAATGGCGGTTACCGGCACCAACGGCAAGACCACCACCACCTCTATGCTGGGCAAGATTTTGGGAGATTATTATCCCGAGGTCTATGTGGTGGGAAATATCGGCAATCCCTATACCAGTGTGGCGGATCAGCAGACGGATCAAGCCATTACTGTGGCGGAGCTCAGCAGCTTTCAGCTGGAGACCATCGATACCTTTCACCCCAATGCCAGCGCGATTACCAATATTACGGAGGATCACCTGAATCGTCACCATACCATGGAGGAATATATCCGGGTCAAGGAGTTGATTACCAGCAATCAAGGGCCGCAGGATCTCTGTGTCCTGAATTATGAGGATCCGATTCTGAGGGAATTCGGGAAAAGTTTGCATACCCAGGTTCTGTATTTCTCCAGCCAAAGGAAGCTGGATCAGGGCATCTATCTGGAGGAGGGAACCATCAGGATTGCCCGGGAGGGGAAGGTGGAGACCTTGGTAGAGGTGCAGGATCTGCAGCTGCTGGGAGCCCACAATTACGAAAATATCATGACGGCTGCGGCCATGGCGGCCCATGGGGGAGTTCCCCTGGCCCATATCCGCCGCTCTGTCTGTGCCTTCCCGGGGGTGGAGCATCGGATCGAGTATGTGACGGAGAAGCAGGGTGTGAGATACTATAACGACTCCAAGGGCACCAATCCGGATGCCGCCATTAAGGGAATTCAGGCGATGAATCGGCCTACGGTTCTCATCGGAGGAGGCTTTGACAAGGAGTCTACCTATGAAGAGTGGATCCAAAGCTTTGAGGGTAAGGTTAAGGATCTGGTTCTCATTGGTCAGACCCGGGAGAAGATCGCCCAGACCGCTCTGGCATGCGGCTTCCCCCAGGACCATATCCATTTCTGTGAGAACCTGCAGGAGGCAGTCCGGCTTTGTGCCCACAAGGCGGATTGTGGGGATGCGGTTCTCTTGTCCCCCGCCTGTGCCAGCTGGGGGCAGTTCGACAATTATGAGCAGAGAGGGGATTGCTTCAAGCAATACGTGAGGGAGCTTCCAGAGTAATTTCATGCTGTAGCACAATCAAAATTAGGCAGATATCTCTTGCATTTTGTAATTTGGATGATATAATACACCATAAATCAAATAAAAAACACGATTCGGTAGCGCAGGTGCTCATTTCGGTGAAGCCTGCGCTTTCGCTTTGGGCAAGAGAGGAGTAAGATTATGGAAGGTAATGAAATCTCAACATTGCAGGCGGAATATGTATTGCAATCCTGGTCCAAGCAGAAGGGCTTGCATCCCATTCCCATCGCCAAGGCCGAGGGCATTTACTTTTACGATTATGAGGGAAAACGGTATGCGGATATGTCCTCCCAGCAGGTCAATGTGAATCTGGGTTATGGCAATCAGGATATCGCCGATGCCATTAAGGAGAAGCTGGATCGTTACGCATACATCGGACCTTCCTACGGGGATGAATCCCGTGCCAGGTTGGGCAAGATGATCGTAGACCTGCTTCCGGATTCCTTCGGCAAGGTCTTCTTCACCAATGCGGGAGCCGATGCCAATGAGAATGCCTTGAAGATCGCCCGGATGTATACAGGCCGCAACAAGGTATTTTCCAGATACAGAAGCTACCATGGTTCCTCCTTCGGAGCCGGTAACCTGACAGGAGAGCCCAGAAGGTATCCTCTGGAGCCGGGAATTCCCGGATTTGTCAAATTCTTTGATCCCTATATCTACCGGGAGCCCATCACATTTGCTTCCGAGGAGGAAGCTACCAAATACTATCTGGCTAAGTTAAGAGAGCAGGTGATCTACGAGGGACCGGATCGGGTGGCAGCCATCGAGGTGGAGACCATCACAGGCTCCAACGGCGTCATCATTCCCCCCAAGGGTTACCTGCCGGGCATCCGGAAGATCTGTGATGAATTCGGCATTGTCATGATCTGTGACGAGGTTATGGCCGGCTGGTGCAGAACCGGCAAGATGTTCGCCTTTGAAAACTTCGATGTAGTTCCGGATCTGGTGACATTTGCCAAGGGCGTAACCTGCGGCTACATCCAGCTGGGTGGTGTGGCGGTCAGCAAGAAGATTGCTTCTTATTTCGATGATCACCTTCTCTCCTGTGGATTGACCTACAGTGCCCATCCCCTGGCCTGTGCAGCCGGAGTTGCCTGTGTTGGCTACTATGGCAAAGCCCATATCCTGGACAATGTCAACAAGGTAGGCAAGGTCTTGGGTCAGATTCTGGAGGACCTGAAGGCCAAGCATGCCTGCGTCGGTGATGTCCGTTACATCGGTCTTTTCTCCGCCATTGAGTTGGTGAAGGACAAGGAGACCAAGGAACCCTTGGTTCCCTATGGCCAGGATCCCCAGGGTATCATGGGCAAGATCATTAAGCTGCTGAGCCAGAGGGGTTTTGCTACCTATTCTCATGAAAATATGATTATGGTTGCCCCGCCTTTGATTATCACCGAAGACCAGCTGCGAGAGGAAATGGCAGTTTGCGATGAGGTGCTGGGGATTGTAGATAAAGAGTTTCTATAGAAAGCCACGGACTGGGGATGCCAGGATGAGCAAGCTGGCGGCTCCAGTGAGCAGAAGTCAGAAAGGATGGGTGGATATGGCGGGATTTACAACGCCGGGCAAGATTCTGATGGGAGAACATGCCCTGGAGGAGGCGGGAGCGCTTCTGGCAGGATTTGGAAAGAAGGCTTTGCTGGTCACCGGCAAGCATGTGGTGACCTCCCCTATGATGGAGGAACTGAAAGGGGTGCTGGAGGAAGCCGGGGTTGCTTATACCATCTTTGACGGGATTACCGGAGAGCCCACCAATACCATGATTGAGGAGGGACTTGCTGCCTATCAAAGAGAGGGCTGTGAGTATTGTATCGGCATCGGAGGGGGAAGTCCTCTGGATTCCGCCAAGGCCATAGCTGCCATGGTGACCAATCCGGGGGGAATCGCTTCTTATAATGGCAGGACCATATCGGTGCCGACTCCTCCGGTGGTAGCGATTCCCACCACAGCGGGCACAGGCTCAGAGGCAACGAAATTTACCATTATTACGGATCTGGAGACGGATACCAAGATGCTCCTCAAGGGAGATGTCCTCCTGCCGGCTCTGGCAGTGGTGGATCCCAGATTTACCATGACTTCTCCCAGGTCTGTGACAGCAGCCACCGGCCTGGATGCCCTGACCCATGCGGTGGAGGCCTACACCTCCATCAAGGCTATGCCCCTGACGGATTCCTATGCCATATCCGCTATCCGGCGGATCCTGAAATGGCTGCCGGTAGCCTACCGGGACGGACTGGATCAGGAGGCCAGAAGGGAGATGTCCATCGCAGCCCTGGAAGCAGGAATCTGTATCAACAATTCCAGTGTTACCATCGTACATGGTATGAGCCGCCCCATCGGCGCCCTCTTTCATGTACCCCACGGTATCTCCAATGCCATGCTCCTGACCACCTGTATGGGGGATGTCATGGAGGGAGCCCTGAGTCGCTTTGGGGATCTGGGACGGGCTGTGGGAGCTGCCTGTGAGGCGGATTCTGACAGCTTTGCGGCCCAGGAGTTCCTGAAACGGTTGGAAGAGGTCTGCAAGGCCTGTCAGGTACCCACCCTGAAGGAATATGGCATTGAGGAGGAGGCCTTCCTGCAGGCTATTCCCAAGATGGCTGCAGATGCCATCCAAAGCGGCAGCCCCTCCAATTGCAGAAAAGAAGTGACTCAGGAGGATTGCGAAAGGCTATATAAGAAAGCTTATTGCTAGGCCATACCATGTAACTGCATAGGATAAAGGCTTGGGTGTCAAAACACCCAAACCTTTGGTTACACGGATTGTTCCGTGCTACGCA
>CAVLCU010000103.1:0-9708 GCA_963661545.1 Lachnospiraceae bacterium
CCTGAAGGCCCAGGGAATTGCCTTTATCTTTATCACCCATAAGATGGACGAGGTTTTCCAGATCTCGGATGAGATTACGGTTATGAGAGACGGAACCTATGTAGGAACCTACGATGCCTCCAAGATCGATGGGGGAGAGCTGGTCCGTCTGATGGTAGGCCGGGAAATTACCAATCTCTATCCCAAGGAAGAGGCTCAGATCGGGGAGGTTAAGCTGGAGGTCAAGGATCTCAATGTCAAGGGACTTTTGAAAAATATCAGTTTTCAGGTTCGCAAGGGAGAGATTCTGGGCTTCGCAGGCCTCATGGGAGCCGGCAGAACCGAGATTATGGAAACCCTCTTCGGCCTGCGCAAGGCGGAATCCGGCACCGTGAAGATCGATGGACAGGAGGTTCGTATCCGGTCTCCCAAGGATGCCATTGGCCACAAGATTGCCTTTTTGACGGAAGACCGGCGGGTCAGCGGCTGCTTCCTGCCCCTGTCTGTGACGGACAATCTTATGGTCTGCAACTACGATCATGTGGAGACAGCCTATAAGAAGATCAATACTCGCAAGGAGAAGAAGCTCTGCGAGGAGCAGATTGAGAAATATAACATCAAAACCCCCAGTGCCGGCCAGCTGGTAGGGAACCTAAGCGGAGGAAATCAGCAGAAGGTGCTGATTGCCCGGTGGCTGATGGCGGATCCGGAGATTATTATCCTGGATGAGCCCACCCGGGGAATTGATGTAGGAAGTAAGTATGAGATTTATAAAATGATTACGGACCTGGCCAAGCGGGGTGTGGCTGTCATCATGATCTCCTCCGAGCTTCCCGAGGTTCTGGGAATGGCAGATCGGGTTGTTGTGATGTATGAAGGCGCTATTACCGGTCAGGTGGAACGCAATGAGATGACCCAGGAGCAGATTATGCGGTATGCCTCTGGCATCGTAGAGCAACAGGCATAGAAAGGGAGGAGACTATGAAGGAAAAAACAGTAAAACAGAAGATTATGCAGTTATACGGGAAAGCGGGCGTACTGATTATCCTGCTGCTGATGGTGATCATATTGGCGGTTCTAAGGCCGGATACTTTCTTCACCTATAGAAACCTGATCAATATCGTCCGTCAGGTCAGCTTCTATGCTATGGTAGGTCTGGGAGCTATGGTGGTATTGGTAGGGGGTGATTTCGACCTGTCAGCCGGATCTCTGATCGGTATCGTGTCCATCCTGACCACCATGCCTCTGGCAGCCAATGCCAACCTGCCCCTGATTGTTCCCTTCCTAGTGGCAATCGCAGCCGGTGTGGTAGTGGGTATCATCAATGGCGTACTGGTGGCCTATTGCGGAATGCCTGCCTTCATAGCTACCCTGGGTATGCAGATTCTCCTGAGGGGTCTGGCTCTCTATATCTCCAACGGCCGTCCCATCAACAACCTGCCCAGCAATTTCACCTTCCTGGGAGGCGGTTCCTTGGGTATTATCCCAGTACCGATCATTATCCTGATTATCCTGGCCTTGATTACCTGGTATATGATGAAATATACCCGGATCGGCCGTCATATCTATGCCATCGGCGGCAACTCCCAGGCAGCCATCGTATCCGGAGTTAATGCCAAGGCTTTGAAGGTCTTTACCTTCATTTTCGCCGGTATTACGGCAGCCATCGCCGGTATGATCCTGACCGCCCGGGTAGCCTCCGGTAACGCCTCCAGCGGAGAAGGCTATGAGCTCCAGGCCATCGCAGGCTGCGTCATCGGCGGTGTCAGCCTCAACGGCGGCGTGGGAAGCGTATATGGGGTGATCTGCGGCGTCCTGGTCATCGGTGTGCTGAACAACGGCATGGACCTGATGAACGTCAGCGGATACATGCAGCAGATTGCACAAGGTATTATTATCATTGCAGCCGTATTGCTGGATGTGGTACGGGCAAAAACAGCCAAATAAGAACACATAGAAGAAAAAAGCCGGGACATCCCTGTTTCCAGTCGGGAACAGGGATGTCCCGGCTTTTTTGCTGTCTGATTCGGCGGTTTGTGCTAAAACCATATTAAATAGTGCTAATGATGTTTCGGAATTTATGGTAGTATTATTGCATAATAACAAGCGTGAAAGACCAAGGGCCGGCCAGATTACACGGATTTCACAAAAAAGCATGCGGATCTGAAAAAAGGAGGAGAAGTAATTGATGAAACGGGATAGATGCAAGGCGATACCTGCCATCAAAAAGCAGGGGATTGTATTGGCGGCGATATTGATTTTCCTGATTTTTGCCATCATCTCGCCACAGTTCCGGACAATGACCAATACCTTGTTGATTCTGCGGCAGGTATCTACCGTGGGAGTCATGGCAGCGGGCATGACCTTTGTCATTATCGGAGGCAATTTCGACCTGTCTGTGGGATCTCTTTTGTCCCTGTGCTGTGTGGTCTGCATCGGCTTACAGGATCAGCTGGGGCCTGTGGGAGCTATGGCTGCGACGGTGGTGGTGGGAATGATTTCAGGCGTAATCAGCGGCTTGCTGGTGGGGTATCTGAAACTGAATTCCATGATTGTTACTCTGGGTATGATGAATGTACTCCAGGCGGTGGCTTTGATGGTCACCAAGGGACGAACCGTATACATGAGTGATGAGAAGAGCTGGTTTACCAGGATTGGCATGGGAAGCCTGGCCGGGATTCCTATTTCCACCATCCTCATGGCCATCTTCATTATTCTTATGGCTGTGATCTTGATGAAGAGCCTGTACGGTCACAGAATCATGTCGGTAGGGGGCAATGGAGAGGCCTGCCGTTACAGCGGTATCAATGACCGGAAGGTTATCATGCAGAGCTTCCTCCTGTCGGGTCTATCGGTGGGCATCGGCGCCATCCTTCTCTCTTCCCGAGGGGCCAGCGCCCAGCCTACGGTGGGGGAAAGCTATGAATTCGATGTCATTACGGCAGTTATCCTGGGAGGAGCCAGCTTAAGCGGGGGTGTGGGAAATATCTTCAAAAGCTTTGTGGGAGTCTTGATTCTGGGCATCCTGAAAAATGGATTTGTTATGCTGGGATTCCAGTATTATGTTCAGTGGATTGCCCAATGTGTGGTTATGCTAATCGCAGTATGGCTGGATATCCGTGCCAAGAAAGGAGTGGCCTGACTCATATGAAAACAGTGAAAAAGTTTCTCTCCCAGAATACGATTGTGCCGATCTTGCTTCTGGTATTCCTGCTGGCAGTCATCTTTGTACCGGGTTTTGGCAGCAGCCGAAATCTGTGCAATGTTTTTAACCAGAATGCCATGAAGGGAATCATGGCCATTGGAATGACCTTCCTGATTATCAACGGATATTTTGATATGTCATTGTGTACCCTGGTGGGTTTTTCGGCAGCCCTGTCCTGTGGCCTGCAAGGATCGATAGGAACTTTGGGAGCCATCCTGGTTGCCCTTCTGGTGGGGGTGGTGGTAGGCTGCATCAACGGAGTTTTGGTGGCTTATGCGGGCATTAACGCCTTCGTAGTCACCCTGGCCATGATGCTGGGCTGTCATGGACTGGCCTTCGTCTATCACAAGGAACAGTCCTTTATCTCCCAGTCCCAGGCCTTTATAGAATTCGGAAGCGGCAAGCTGGGTCAGATTTCCTATATCAGCCTCCTCTTCCTGGGACTTTTGCTCCTGTCTCATTACATCCTTAGCTGTACGAATTTCGGACGGGGTACCTATGCGGTGGGAGGTAATGCGGCAGCAGCCTTCAATGCAGGAATTCCGGTAAAGAAGATCACCTTTATCAATTTCGTTATCTGCGGCTTTGCTTCTGCCCTGGGGGGTGTCCTCTATGCCTGCTACTCCGGCGCTTCTACCCCTACCCTGGGCTGGCCGGATATGCATATGCTGGTGATCGCAGCGGTGGTTTTGGGAGGCACCAAGTTAAGCGGCGGCGTTGGCAATGTCTGGTATACCCTGGGGGGTGTCATGCTGCTGGGAGTCATTGACAATATTATGAACCGGCTGAATGTCCAGACCTACGTGAGCACCCTGGTCAATGGCTTGATCATGATCGGAGTTTTGTGCCTGGATAAGGTCATGATGAATAAGCAGCTGAAGAAAGCAAATCTTCGGGTTTGACCCTATAGAGATCCTGAAAAGGAATAGAAAAGGAGAAGAAGAAAATGAAGAGAAGAGTATTTGCAATGGTTGGTATGGCAGCAGCAATTTCTATGGCAGTATGCGGATGCGGAGGATCCGGAACAGGCAGCAATTCGGGGTCAGCCAGTTCTGCCTCAGCCGCCAACTCCACATCCACAGGAAGCCAGGGGAAGATCAAGGTAGGGGTTGTCACCATGGATTCCGGTGCAGATGCCTATCAGTCTGCTTACTATGACAATATGAAGACCTATGCCCAGGAGTTGGGCATTGACCTGCAGATTCTGGATCCGGCGGGAGATGCCGCCAAGCAGTCCAACATGGTACAGGATCTGATCAACCTGGACTGTGATGTCATTGCCGTATGGCCGGTGAATAGTGAGACAGGCGTTGCTTCTGTGAAGGCTGTCAATCAGGCCGGTATTCTCTGTATCGCAGCCAATACCAACGTAGCCGAGAGCGGAGAACAGTATGTGGAGTGTTTCGTAGGACCCTCCAACGCTTTGGAAGGCCAGCAGTCCGGAGAGGCTATGGTGGAGCAGATCGGCGAATCCGCCAGGATTTTGGAAATCAGCGGACCGGCAGGTTATACCGCCAGCATGGAACGTATGGGTGGAATGCATGATGTGATCGAGGGCACGGATATCGAGATCCTGGACAGCCAGACCGGGGAGGCCAACCGAGAAAAATCCCAGCAGATCATGGAGAATTACCTGGTCAAATATCCTCAGGGCAGTGTGGATGCCGTCTTCTGCTACGACGATACCACGGCTTATGGTGCCTTGAATGCATTGGAAGCAGCAGGCAGAAGCGACATCAAGGTCTTTGCGGCAGCCAGCGGGAATTATGAAACCAGAGAGTATGTGATGGACGGAAGAATCTGCGCTACCTCCATGCAGTCCCCTATCCTGGAATCTCAGGCGGTTCTGGATATGGCTCTGTCTCTGGCCCAGGGAGACAAGCCGGCGGAATTCTATAACTATGCGGAGACTCCTTGTATCACGGTAGATAATGTGGACTCTGTGGAAATTGTTGAGTGGTAAGGCAGATCAAAGAAAGTGGAGGAAAAGGGATGGGACAGGAATATATTCTGGAAATGAAGAATGTCTGCAAGACTTTTCCCGGAGTAAAGGCTCTGGACGGAGCCTGCCTTAGCCTGCGGCCTGGGGAAGTTCTGGCTCTGTGCGGTGAGAACGGGGCAGGAAAGTCAACCTTGATGAAGATCCTATCCGGCGTCTATCAGCCGGATAAGGGAAGGGGAGAGATCATTTATCAGGGACGGCAGGTGCATTACAGTGGTCCCACGGAGGCCAAGAAGGATGGCATTGTCTTAGTCTTTCAGGAACTTTCCCTGGTGAGGGAGCTAAGCGTTGCCGAAAATATCTATCTGGGAAGCTTGCCCACTAAGGGACATAGGGTGGACTGGAAAAAACTCTATTCTGATACTGCAGAGGTGCTGGAGCAGCTGGAATGCCCTGTGTCCCCCAAGGATATCACCAGCTCTTTGTCCATTGCCCAGCAGCAGATGGTGGAGATTGCCAGGGGAATTGCCCTGGGAGCTAAGGTATTGGTGCTGGATGAGCCCACCTCTTCCCTGACGGAGAGGGAGAAGGAGGCCTTATTCCGCAGTATCCGCAGGATGAAGGCCCAGGGCGTGGGTATTATCTATATCAGCCACAAGATGGACGAGATTTTCCAGATCAGCGATCGGGTATTGGTCATGAGAGATGGGAAGCCTACCGGTGATTTCTATACCAAGGATATCGATCTGGATGTGATCGTCAATAGCATGATCGGCCGTTCCCTGGACAATTACTATTACAAGAGCAAGGCGGCTTTGGGAGAGGAGATTCTCCGGGTGGAAAAGCTGTCGGCTCGAGGATATTTCAAGGATATCTCCTTCAGCATTCGAGCCGGTGAGGTGGTGGGCTTCTATGGCTTGGTGGGAGCCGGCCGGACAGAGGTGATGGAAGCCATCTTTGGGGTCAGGAAGCTGGATTCCGGCAGGATTTTTCTGGAGGGGCAGGAGGTCAAGATGAACAGCAGCCTGGATGCGGTGAGAGCTCGCATCGGTTTCCTGACAGAGAACCGGAAGGAGCAGGGACTGGTTCTGCAGCAGAGCTGCCGGGAGAACATGGCCATGGCCATGATGCCCTCCATCACCCATATGGGTCTGGTCAATGACAAGGCAACCTATCAGCTCTATCAGGATTATCATGACAAGCTGCAGCTGAGCAGCCCCAGCTCGGAGCAGCCGGTGGGCAACCTGTCCGGAGGCAATCAGCAGAAGGTGGTCGTGGCCAAATGGATGGCTATTTCCCCCAAGCTTCTGATTCTGGATGAGCCCACCAGAGGAATTGACGTAGGGTCCAAGGCGGAGATCTATAAGCTGATTGCTGAAATGGCTGAATCCGGCATTGCCGTGATCCTGATTTCCTCTGAAATGCCCGAGATCATGGGAGTCAGCAATCGGGTTCTAACCATGGCACTGGGGCGTATGACCGGGCAGCTGGCCGGCGATGAGATCACAGAGGAAAGCTTGATGAAGGCCATTTTGATCACGGATTCCAGCAAGGCTGTGTAACTTGTTGGTATGGCACCGGGGTTGGTGCCACCTGGAAGGAAAGTGAGGAGAGAAAATGAAGCAGGATGTATTGAGAGTTGGAGTAGTTGGCGTAGGTGCTATCGGCAGGACGCACATTGACCGGATCAATCACAAGCTGCAGGGGGCAAGAGTGGTTGCCTGCTCAGATGTCAATGTGGAGTTTGGCAAAAAGGTTGCAGAAGACTATGGCTGTACCTTCTATGAGGATGGAGAGGCTATGATTGCCTCCGATGCTGTGGATGCCCTGGTGGTTACGACCCTGGATCCCTTCCATGAGCAGTATGTTATGGCAGCCATCCGGGCGGGAAAGTATGTATTCTGCGAGAAGCCCCTGGCTCCGGAGGCGGATGCCTGCCGCCGGATCGTAGATGCTGAGATGCAGGGAGGCAAGCAGCTGGTGCAGGTGGGCTTCATGAGAAGATATGACCCGGGCTACCGTCAGCTGAAGAAGGCCATTGCCGAGAGAACCTACGGGGAGCCTCTGCTGCTCCACTGCGCCCACAGAAATCCCTGCGTGGATGCCTCTTATACCACTCCCATGGCAGTGGAGAATTCTATGATTCATGAGATTGATGTCATCCGCTGGCTCCTGGATGAGGATTATGCCACCGCGGAGGTGGTCTTTGCCAAAAATACCAGAAGAACCCACAAGGATCTGATGGATCCCCAGATTATGATCCTTACTACCAAGTCCGGGGTGCGGATCGATGTGGAGGCCTTTGTCAATACCGGACATTGCTATTATATCAAATGTGAGGTCTGCTGTGAGGATGCCATCCTCAACCTGCCGGAACCGGCCACCATGCAGGTATGTGCCAATGCGCAGACCGGTCACGGGGTGGACAAGGACTGGTCTACCCGCTTTGTGGAGGCCTATAATGTGGAATTCCAGGAGTGGATCAATGCCTGCAAGGAGGGCCGGGTGGATGGACCCAGCGCCTGGGATGGTTATGCAGGTCAGGTGACTGCCAAGGCTGCTTCCAAGGCCAGAGATACCCAGTCTGTTGTAAAGATTGACCTGGAAGAGACGCCGGACTTTTATAAGAAGTAAGACAAGGGGGAACACCTATGAAGATTGCATTTGATGTGGATGTGCTGGCCAAGCAGATGGATATCAACGCTATGGTGCATCAGGTGGCGGATTGGGGCTACAAGTATATTGAGCAGTCCCCCCATCCCAGGATCAATCCCTTTTACAAGCATCCCTTATTCTCTAAGGAGTGTGAGCAGGAATATCGTCAGGCTCTTAGGGAGACGGGAGTGGAGATTTCCTCCTTTATCGTGGTTTATCGCTGGTCCGGCCCTGGGGAGGAACAAAGACAGCATGCGGTAGCCAACTGGAAACGGATGTTCCAGATTGCCGTGGATATGGGAGTGCCGGTGATCAATACGGAACTTTCCGGAGATCCCAACCAGCAGGA
The DNA here is from genome assembly GCA_963661545.1 of Lachnospiraceae bacterium. GTDB lineage: Bacteria > Bacillota > Clostridia > Lachnospirales > Lachnospiraceae > Scatomonas. The sequence continues at coordinate 8,131 of CAVLCU010000103.1, forward strand.
GATCTGCAACGGCATGTGGTTCCGATCCATGGAAGAACTTCTGCCCATCATCGAAAGAGAAGGACTGAGGGTGGAGATCCAGTCCCATCCCTATGATTTCTGCGAGCTCAATAACGAGACCTGTGACATGGTCAAATCCTTCCGGTCTCCTAACCTGGGATATGTCTATTCCTCTCCCCACGGTTTTTTCTATGACCAGGGCAAGGGGGATGTGAGGTCCATGCTCCGGTATGCGGGAGATGAGCTGACCCATGTGCTTTTTGCAGATACCTTTAACCAGACCCTGGATTGCCGCTATATTGCCAATCCCCCCTGGCTCAACGGCCGGGGCAAGGCAGATGTGACCATCCACCAGCACCTGGCCATGGGAGAAGGGGATGTGGACTTTGAGGGAATCTTCGAAACCCTGCGGGAGATGGATTTTGCCCACAGGCAGCTAAAGGCCCATGCCCCCAAGGTAGGGGGAGACAACATCGCCTGTGTGTCCATGTTCGGCTTTCCGGAGAAGATGGATCGGCAGGCGCCGGAAGCCAGGGAGCGGATTGAGAGGGAACTTCTGGGCTGATAAAGAGGGAGAGAGTGGACGGACGGGGGAGAGAGTGGGAGCAGATAAGGCAGAACAAACTGTGTCCATCTACAGGTAATGGGCAGGAAAGAAGAGGGTAAAAGGATGAAATTAGCACTTTGCACGGATGTATTGGGAGAACTTCCCTTTCCCCAGATGCTGGATCGGGTAAAGGCTCTGGGAATCGATGGCGTAGAGATGACAGCCGGGGGCTGGGGAGGCTGCAAGCATATGCCTACCCAGGAGCTGATTCAGGATGCTGGGAAGAGAAAATCCTACCTGGAGGAGCTGGAGAAAAGGGGCATGGAGATTGCTGCCCTCAACTGCTCCGGCAATCAGCTCTGCCCCGGAGCCATGGGGGAGGAGCATACGAGAACCATCTATGATACGGCGACTCTGGCGGGCCAGCTGGGGGTTAAGAAGCTGGTGATGATGTCCGGCCTTCCGGCAGGAGCCCCGGGGGATCAGACCCCCAACTGGATGACCTCCACGGTATCCTGGCCGGACTATATGGCGGAAAGTCTCCGCTACCAGTGGGAGGATGTGGCCATCCCCTGGTGGAAAAAGTTCGCAGACCATTGCAAGAATCAGGGCATCGAACAGATTGCCATTGAGGAATTCCCCTGCCAGCTGGTCTACAATCCCCAGACCCTCCTGCAGCTGAGGGAGGCAGTGGATCCCATCATCGGCATCAACATGGATCCCTCCCATCTCATGGTCCTGGGAGCCGACCCCATCTTGGGCCTGCGAGCCCTGGAAGGAGCCATCTACCATATCCATGGCAAGGATGCCCGGATTGAGCGGGAACTTTGCGCTGTCAATGGCCTGCCGGAGACCAAGCCGGTAACGGATTCCAAGAACCGTACCTGGAACTATGTGGCGGTAGGCTGCGGTAAGGATCTGCAGTGGTGGAAGGAATTCTTCTCGGTAGCCCGCATGATGGGATATAATGGTTATGTTTCCCTGGAGATGGAAGACCTGACCATGAGCGTAGAGGCCGGGCTGGATACCTC
>CAVLCU010000104.1:0-9666 GCA_963661545.1 Lachnospiraceae bacterium
ACAAGTAGCCCGATAGGGCGGATTGTTGATACCGGCGGCGACTGCGGGAGCACGCAGCGTGGAGCAGTCGGCTTTCATAGATGGTGGGGGCGGCGTCAGCCGCCATGGGCATTTGGTTACAGTGTCAAAAGTCTCAAACCTATCTGTCAGCTGTCTACCTTTCAACCGTATATTGTAAAAAGGTTAAAAAACCATGCTCAATTTGTCCTTTTTTGAGATGACGATACAATTTTTCTCTGATATAATGACCATAGATACCTAAAGTACCAAAGGAATCACAAGTTCAGAGACCGCAGATCATACCTGCCTTGCGGCTGTAAGGAAACGGCGAAGAAACAAGATTTTACTGGATATCGATAGAAGGAGGGTATCATGGTTGGGTTTCTTTTGAGAATTTTGATATGTGTAATTGTCTGGATTGTCTATAGGCGTCGGAGAAAGCATGTAGACAAACGTACCAGAAGGGAAATATGGATCGTTACATGCGTGACAACTGTGATTTTTCTGTTTATATGGATCTATCCAATAGAAAATTGGTTTGGCAGTTTTTCGTCTCCAGAATCTCTGTTCAAATACATGTACGACGGGGAGATCCAGTGCGTCCTTGAAGGGGAAGATTCAGCAATGATCATAAGCCAGGAGGACTCAGAACAAGCTAATATTTCTACCGTTGCTGAAAAAGCTGAGTCTGGGTGGAAGATTCCAACCTCCCTGACTTTAAAGGTGGTGGATCAAATGCGTTCGGACCATGTACATGTTATCGTACAGCGGTATAAGAAAACACAGGATTATTATATAACAGTCTGTGGAGCCTTCCAGAAGGAGTTCCATGTTAGTGATAACCGAAATTCCAATTTTATCCGTGTAAAAGGCAAAGAATCCGGTACTGATTACTGTTATGCTTACATTAAGGATTATGACAAAAGTTATCAACTAAAAATAAATGGCAAGAATATCTGATCAATGGGGGGAAGCAAGCCAGCTTCCCCCCATCATTTCTAAAAACTCTGTGAAGTTCTTTACAGTTCCCGGGGTTTTGGTATATACTAAGTGATACATACAGGATCTGTACAGGGTTCATCCCAAGGAGGGGAAGTGATTCTTATTATGAAGATTGAGAAAATTAATGACACCCAGATCCGCTGCACTCTGACGAAAGATGATCTTGCCAGCCGCCGGATCAAGCTAAGTGAGCTGGCCTATGGTACGGACAAGGCCAGAAGCTTATTTCAAGACATGATGCAGCAGGCTCATCACCAATTCGGTTTTAAGCTGGATAGCTCGCCCTTGATGATAGAGGCGATTCCCATATCACCGGACAGCATTGTCCTGAATATTACTAAGGTAGAGGATCCGGAGGAGCTGGATACCCGCTTTTCCAAGTTCTCCCCACCTGCAGAGGATACCGACACTGCTGCGGCTTCTCATTTTTCCGGTGCGGACGATATTCTGGATCTCTTTCAGAAGATCTGTGAGGCCAAGCATAAGGCGCAGGCCAACCCGGAACAGCCAGACGGCCCGAAAGGTCAGGAGGCTCTGCCCGATTCCCAGGCTTTACAGGGTGCCTCCCCGGCCGCCGCAGACAAGACCGCCCGGGAGCCCCAGGAGGCAGAGGGGCAAGCAGAGTCGGTGAACCTGGTGCAAGCCTTCTGCTTCCAAAAGCTGGATGATGTGATCCTGGCAGCCCATGGTCTGCGCTCCTTCTATTCCGGCGAGAATTCCCTCTATAAGCAGGAAAGCACCGGCACCTACAAGCTGATTCTTCACCAATCCGACTCCACGCCGGAGCTCTTCAACAAGATTTGCAACATTCTGTCCGAATATGGCATCAGCCAGCCTTTCCTGGCACCGGAAGAGGCCTTCCTGACGGAACATGGCTGTCTGCTGATCAAAGATAAGGCTTTGCAGCACCTGGCCAGTCTTTGATTGTAAAAAAGGATGATACATCAGGTATCATCCTTTTTTCTGGGACATCTGCTTGTCCCAACCGTCATTTATTTCTTGCTCAAATAATCCTCGATCTTGTCCATGGCTTCCGCCTCATCCTGACCATTGGCTGAGATAGTCACGCTTTCCCCATTGTCCAGGCCCAGGGTCATCATCCCCATAATGCTCTTGGCATTAACCTTCTTCTTGCCACTTTCCACGTAGATCTCGCTTTCAAACTGACTGGCCACCTGTACCAGCATGGCAATCGGGCGAGCCTCCAATCCACTGGCGATCTGAATGGTGATAGGTTTTCTGATCATAATAAGTCTCCTCCTTGTGGCGGCTGCAGCTGCAGCCATGAACGTTTACTGTCTCTCCCTCAACTCGTCTGCTATATCGCTCAGCTTTCTCAAACGGTGATTCACGCCGGACTTTCCCACCGGAGGGCTCAACAGTAAGCCAAGTTCTTTTAGTGTTGCCTCCGGATATTGTAACCGAACTCGGGCTATTTCGTCAAGTCCATTTGACAGCCCCTCGAAACCAATCCGGTCACGGATATACCGAATGTCCTCCATCTGTTTTACCGCAGCATTTACCGTCTTATTGATATTTGCAGTCTCACAATTCACTTTTCGATTGACACTTCCCCGCATCTCCTTGAGGATCCGGACATTTTCCAGTTCAAACAGGGCTTTCCTGGCATCCATCATTCCCAGCAGATCGGAGATCTGGGATCCTTCCTTGACATAAACGATATGATTCTTCTTCCGGCCAACGGTTCTGGCATCAATTCCCAGACTTTGTATCAGCGCCTGCAGCTGTTCCGCCTGATACCTGGTATCACATACGATTTCAAAATGGTAGGATCGCATGGGATCACTGATGGATCCGGCCGATAGAAATGCCCCCCGAAGGAAGGCTCTTCTGCAGCAATTCTTCTGCACCACCACATTATGGATCAGGGGAAGCTCCTCTGCCAGACTTCCCTGAGGCGTCAGCAGCTTAACCGCCTGCAGGATGCGAATGGCATCCTGGGAATCCACCACGACAAGCTGGTAAATGGCTGACCCCGAACGATTATTCTGGGAATGTCGGCGAAGGGAAACCTCCGGACAGATGCGAAAAATCTTCTGCAGCAAGAAAGAATATTTCTCTGCCACCCAAAGGTTTTCCGTTTGCATTCGAATGCAATATTCCTCCCTGACGGAAATATGGACTCTCCCGCACAGGCTGATGATGGCAGTCAGCTCGGCAATCTGGCAATGACGGGCACCCCCCGTCTGATGGCAAAGCTCCTCCTTGACCTCACCGGAAAATGACATACTTACATCCCCTTACGCATGGCGTCCTTCTCTATATCTCTGTGTTCCAATCGTATCCCATACTCCCCGGCATGCTCCAATCGGTGATAGAGAGCATTGGCCAGGGTTACCGACCGATGCTTCCCCCCGGTGCAGCCAATTCCAATCACCAGCTGGTTCTTGCCCTCGGTGATATAGTTGGGCAGCAAAAACTCTACCAGATCCGTCAGCTTTTCCAAAAATACCTGGGCCACCTCGAAGCCCATGACAAAATCGCTGACGGGAGCCTCATTGCCCGAAAGATGCTTCAAGCCCTCAATATAATAGGGATTGGGCAGAAAGCGCACATCAAAGACCAGATCCGCATCGGCGGGAATTCCGTATTTGAAGCCGAAGGACAAAACCGTCACCATCAGACTCTTAAAATCCCGATTCTGTACAAAGATCTTCTCCAGCTCCTGCTTCAGATCCCGGGTCAGAAGCTGGCTGGTATCCAGGATATAATCCGCCTGCTTCTTCAGGAACTCCAGCCGAGAGCGTTCCTTCTGGATCCCGGTCTCCACACGGCCCCCTCCTGCTAAGGGGTGGTTTCTCCTGGTTTCCTTGTAACGCTTCACCAGGATCTCGTCATTGGCATCCAGAAAAAGGATCTCATAATGAATCCCTGACTGCCTCAGCCGCCCCAGCACCGCCTGCAGATCCGGCAAGGCCTTGCCGCTTCGTATATCTACTCCGATGGCGATTCGGGTAATCTCGCCCCCTGTGCCATCCATGGTCAGCTGGGCAAACTTCTCCATGAGGAGGATCGGAAGGTTGTCTACACAGAAATATTCTGCATCCTCCAGCATCTTCAAGGCCGTGGACTTCCCCGCTCCGGACATGCCTGTCACAATCACAAACCGCATCAGCATCTTCTGCCTCCTCCCCGCAAACCCAGATTCCTTCCCCTCTCCCTTGGCTTCTTCTCTGTCAGAAGCCTTCCGGGACTCCCCCGGCTTCTTCTTTGTCAAACTCCTCCGGCTTGGGTCGGAATTCTCCCAGGAAGCGAACCTCCGGTTCCAGCCGGACATGGAATTGTTCCCATACCCTTTCCTGAACCTGCCCCATCAGCTGCCGCACATCCTCTGCCCTGGCATTCCCTACATTGACGATGAAGCCGCAATGTTTCTCAGAGACCATGGCATCTCCTACCCGAAGACCCCGCAGACCCGCATCCATGATCAGCTTGCCGGCAAAATATCCTTCCGGTCTCTTGAAGGTGCTTCCTGCGCTGGGCAGATCCAAGGGCTGGCGGCCGCATCGAACCCTGCGCAGCTCTTCCATCTTTTGACGAATCTGATCCCTTTCTCCCCTGGCAAGACCCAACACCGCTTCCAGCAGGATCCATCCCTTTTCCCGGACCAGACTGGTGCGATATCCCATCTGAAGGTCCGATCCGGGCAGGGTCAGCACCTGTCCCTGCCCATCCAGCACCGTGACCGTCTCCACCACTTCCTTCATCTCGCCCCCATAGGCGCCGGCATTCATGAAAATAGCCCCGCCCAGGGTTCCCGGGATGCCGGAGGCGAATTCCAGGCCGGTCAGTCCTGCTTCTCCTGCAAGACTAGCCAGACGAGCCAGCAAAATACCGGCTCCGGCCTTAATCTTTTCTCCCTCGATCAAGACCTCCTGATATTGCTTATAGATCTGTATCACCACCCCCCGGTAGCCATCATCACTGACCAGGAGGTTGCTTCCATTGCCCAGGATAAACCAGGGAAGGCCCTCTTCCCGGCACAGGAGCAAGATCTGTCCCAGCTTCTTTGCAGAGTCCGGGCATACGAAATAATCCGCCCTGCCCCCTATCCGGAAGGTAGTATGCCGCTTCATAGGCTCATCCGTCCGCACATTGGCAGGACCTGCCACATTGCAAAGCCTTCTGTAGATTCTTTCGTCCATAGTCCCCTTATTACCCTCCCAATTGAGTTCCACCAGGCCCCATCCTTTTGCTGCCCTCCCGGCTTCCTGGGCCTGCTGCTGTATCGCTTCATTATACAACTCAGCCGGAGAAAGCGCAACCAGGGAAAAAAAGCCCCCCAAACCCGGCTGCCAGCCTTCCTTATGGCGCATCCTCCCGATCGGAGAGCCCCCACCCTTCCGAGGACCCATACCCTTCCAGAAAGCTGTGCCGCACTCCCCCCTGTTTATAGGCGATCACCGTATCCAGATTCACATTTTCCACACTTTTGAAGATATTTCCCTCCACAAAGGGATTGGTTTTCTTCATGGTGCGGATCATTTCCTTGACCTCCATGCGCTTGGAGACATTGTCCCCGCTGCAGGTACTGCAGGTATCGGTAAAGCGGCAGGCGCACTGGATGAAATGAAGCTTATTGTAATCCCGCCAGGCCTTCACATCCTCCTCCCGTACCAGATACATGGGGCGGATCAGCTCCATTCCCTCAAAATGGATGCTGTGAAGCTTTGGCATCATAGTCTGCACCTGGGCTCCGTAGAGCATGCCCATGAGGATGGTCTCAATCACATCGTCATAATGGTGACCCAGGGCGATTTTGTTGCAGCATAGCTCCCTGGCCTTATTGTAAAGATGTCCCCGCCTCATACGGGCACAGAGATAGCAGGGATTCTTGTCGATGGTATAAACGGCATTGAAGATCTCCGTCTCAAAGATCTGAACCGGCACATGGAGACGGCGGGCATTGCTCTCAATGATCTTGCGGTTCTCGGGGCTGTAACCGGGATCCATGACCAGGAAGACCAGCTCAAAGGGAAACTTGTTATGGCGCTGCAGCTCCTGGAAGAGCTTGGCCATCAGCATGGAATCCTTGCCCCCGGAGATGCAGACAGCGATTCGATCCCCCTCCTGAACCAGCTGGTAATCCCGGATGGCCTTGGTGAACTTCCTCCAGATCCTTTTGTGGAATTTCTTTCGGATACTCTGCTCCACATCCAGATAATAGGTATCCTCCCCCTCCGGCTCCTGTCCCATGGCATCCACCAGCCAGGCCAGGTAGCCCCCTCGCAGGTTGTAGGCCTCCAGCCCCTGGTCCCGCAGCCATTGGACTGCCTCCCGGCCGGTTTCCCCTTTTTTACAATAAAGGATGATTTCCTGCTGGTCTTTCAGGCTTGCACATTGGTCCTTCAACTTTTCCGAGGGTATGTTCTCCGCCCCCGGCAGGTGTCCGTAGGAAAATGCCAGGGCATCCCTGATATCAATCAGGCGATAGCTTCCCCGGTTCCGCCGGTTCAATTCCTGCACTGTGATTTCGTAAGCATCCATTCTATTCTATCCCATCTGTCCTTCTGTTCTTTTCTGCTTGATCCGGCCATCCTTCTTTGCCCAGGCCGCCCCAGACCCAGTCGGTGCAAGCTTCCTCTCCTCAAGTCCTGTTTTTCTGATCTGCACAGAGATCCTTCACCACCTCGGCAGCCAGGATCAGGCCTGCCACAGAGGGCACAAAGGCCGTACTGCCGGGGATAGCCCTGCGTTCCGTGCATTTGTGAAGGGCTCCGGGGGGGCAGACACAATGGTTTCGGCAGCTATGCTCCATATCCTCCAAAGGCTGCAGGGGCTTTTCATCCGAATAGACCACCTTCAGCTTCTTCACCCCCCGTTTCTTCAACTCGTGCCGCATGACCTTGGCCAGGGGACACATCTGGGTCTTGTAGATATCCGTCACCTGAAAACGGGTGGGATCCAGCTTATTACCGGCCCCCATGGAACTGATCACCGGCACCCCTGCCGCTTGAGAGCGCAGGATGATCTCCAGTTTGGCTGTCACCGTATCCACCGCATCCACCACATAGGAGTATTGGGAGAAATCAAAGGTATCCCCATTCTCCGGCAGATAAAAGCACCGGCGGGTCTCCACCTGGGCCTGGGGATTGATGTCCAGGATCCGGTCCCTCATCACCTCCACCTTATACTGCCCCAGGGTTTTCCTGGTGGCGATAATCTGGCGGTTGATATTGGTCAGGCAGACCTTATCGTCGTCCACCAGAAGGAAGGAGCCCAGGCCGCTTCTGGCCAAAGCCTCCGCCACATAACCTCCCACACCCCCGATGCCAAAAATTGCTACCCGAGCCTGACTCAGACGGTCCATATTCTCAGCTCCCAGCAGCAGCTGGGTTCTGGAAAATGCATTCAACATACTCCCTTGTCCTCCTTGCTGCCCTTCCCGCTTTTTCCCTCCTTTTGCAGGGGAAGGGTCTCATTCATGCTGCCGGTGCGGTAGCCCTGCAGATCCAATGCCACATAGGCGAAGCCAATTTGCCTGAAATACGCATCTACCTGCTTTCTCAGATTCTCCTCCAGCAGCCGACCCATCTCCCGGGAAAGGAGCTCGATGCGGGCCAGATTCCCATGGATCCGCACCCGCACCTGGTCAAAGCCCAAATCCCACAGATATTGCTCCGCCTGCTCCACCCTGTGCAGCTTCTCTTCTGTGATGGGCTCTCCGTAGACAAAACGGGTAGCCAGGCAGGCCAGGGAAGGCTTCCTCCAGGTAGGCAGACCAGCTTTCTTAGACAGGAGGCGAATCTCCTCCTTGGTCAAGCCGGCCCTGCGCAGGGGACTATGAACTCCCAGTTCCCGGATAGCCTGCATTCCCGGCCGATAATCCCCCTCATCATCCAGGTTGGAACCCTCCGCCAGTTCCGAAAATCCCTCCTCCAAAGCCAGCCTTTGAATCTCCTGAAAGATGGCCTTCTTGCACAGGTAACAGCGGTTGGGAGGATTCTGGGCAAAGCCTGGGATCTCCATTTCCCGAATCCGGCAGCTTCTATGCCGAATCCCCCATTTCCGGCATAGATCCCTGGCTTCCTCTAATTCTCTCTCCGGAAAAGAGGCAGAGACCGCGCTGATGGCCACCACCCGGTCTTTCAAAGCCTCCCGGGCTGCATAAAGCAAAAGGGTAGAATCCACGCCGCCGGAGAAGGCCACTGCTATGCCTCCCAAAGACCGCAAATCCTCCAGCAGGGCCTGGTACTTGCCTTCCGCCTGTATTTCCTCTCTATCTTCTTCTCTTATCCTCGTCAATCCTTTTCTCCTCTCGAACTATTTTGAAAGCCCCGACAAGCAGCTGGCTTTCATAGGTGGTGTAGGCGGCGTTAGCCGCCATGGACATTTACATAGAAAAAGTCACGACCTTTCCATCGAATCCCCCTGGAAAAATCATGACCTTTCCTGCCTGGCAGCAGCTGCTCTCTCAGCCCCTGGTCTTTAATCCGTGGCGACCACCTCTCGGTAAAAAGCCGCGTAATCCTTGCGTCCTTCCTTGGTAAAGGCGATGGCGGTGCGGGGATGCTGGTTCAAAAGCCCAGTCATCAGGTATTGAAGGTCGTAACCCCACACAACCCCCTCTTCCCTCAGGGGATTCATGTATTTCTCAATGAATTGCAAAACCGGATAGTAGCGGTATTTGGGATTGCGAAGAACTCCCAGAAGGAATTCCATGGAGCAATTGCCTGCCCCCCTCCCCATGCTGCTGTAGGTGGCATCCAGATAATCCACCCCGTCTCCTACGGCCTCCAGGGTATTGGCTGCAGCCATTTGCTGGTTGTTGTGGGCATGAATACCTATTTTCTTGCCATATTTTCCCACGATTTCTTCATAGATATGGGCGATGCGGGCGATCTGCTCCGGATAAAGGGCTCCATAGCTGTCCACGATATAGATCACATCCACCGGGCTCTTCCCCAATATCTCCAGGGCTATCCTAAGATCGCTGTCCTGGGTATTGGAAATGGCCATGATATTGCAGGAGACCTCATATCCCTTGTCCTTGGCATCCTGGATCATATCCACAGCCAGGGGGATGGTATGGAGGTAGGTGGCCACCCGAATCATATCGATGGGGCTGTCCTCCCGGGGCAGGATATCGGTCTTGTAATCACAGCGGCCCACATCCGCCATGACAGCGATCTTCAGATCTGTATCATTCTCTCCTACAATCTCCCGGATATCCTGATCCTTGCAGAACTTCCATTTACCAAACTTGTCTACATCAAACATGGCCTTGGAGGCCTTGTAACCGAACTCCATATAGTCAACGCCGGCTTTCAGATTCGTCTGATAGAGGGCTTTGACAAAGTCATCGGTAAAATAAAAGTCATTGACAAGGCCTCCGTCCCGCAGGGTTGCATCCACCACGCGAATGGTCGAACGATAATCCATCAAACTGGCTATTTCCTTCATAATCATTCATCCTTTCTGATTTTCTCTTCTGCCCGGTCCTGGTCTGCCAGGGCTTCTGTCGCTCCGGCCTTCCTGGTTCTGACTCTGATTTGCCTTCCTCACGCCGGGCTGAGGACAGCATAACACAAAGGAGAGACTTTGTCTACCCTTTATTGCGTTGAATTGTAACACTTTAATGTCTGAAAGTTGGTTTGGGTGTCAAAACACCCAAACCTTTGGTTACACGGATTGTTCCGTGCT
>CAVLCU010000105.1:0-9613 GCA_963661545.1 Lachnospiraceae bacterium
GTATACCTCCGTGAGTATATTTAAACACATATTATCACATTTGTCAATTTATTCAATTACTTAAAGTTGTCTCCTTCGTCCTGGGAAATCAGAGGAATGGTTTAATCCCTCCGGAAAAGATCCCTTGTGTAGACCTTTTCCTCTACATCATCCAGAATGGCATCGTAGCGGTTGGCGATGATGCAGCCGCACAGGGATTTAAACTTCTGGATATCATTGACCACAAGGGAGCCGAAGAAGGTGGTGCCATCCTCCAGCGTCGGCTCGTAGATGACTACCGTCGCTCCCTTTGCCTTGATGCGCTTCATGACGCCCTGGATGGAGGACTGGCGGAAGTTGTCACTGTTGCTCTTCATGGTCAGACGATAAACCCCCACAATGGTCTCTTTTTGCTTCTTCTCCAGGGAAAGGGAGAAGTCAGCAGACGGCGTGTACATTCCCGCAATCTCCATCACCCGGTGGGCGATAAAATCCTTGCGGGTACGATTGGATGCCACAATCGCTTCAATGAGATTCTCCGGAACATCCTGATAGTTGGCAAGAAGCTGCTTGGTATCTTTGGGCAGACAATAGCCGCCGTAGCCGAAGGAGGGATTGTTGTAATAATTGCCGACCCGGGGATCCAGGCATACCCCCTCGATGATGGGCGCAGTTTTCAGCCCCTTGACCTCGGCGTAGGTGTCCAGCTCGTTGAAGTAGGATACCCGAAGGGCCAGATAGGTGTTCACAAACAGCTTTGTCGCCTCCGCCTCCGTGGTCGCCATGAAGAGAAGGGGAATCGAGGTCTTGATGGCACCCTGCTGAAGCAATGCCGCAAATTGTTTTGCTGCGGGCTGATTCTTCTCGTCGCTGCCTACAATGATGCGGCTGGGATACAGATTGTCATAGAGGGCCTTGGACTCTCTTAGGAACTCCGGGCTGAAGATGATATTGTCCATGCCCATCTTTTCCCGCACCTGCAAGGTATAGCCCACCGGGACGGTGGACTTGATTACGACGGTGGGCTTATGGATAGAAGCAGCCGTAGATTCTTTAATCCATGCAAGCACGGCTTCCACGGCGCTGCAATCAAAGAAGTTGGTCTTTGGATCATAGTTCGTGGGCGCGGCGATGATAATGAAATCGGCGTCTGCATAGGCAGATGGGCCATCTGTTGTAGCGGATAGGGAGAGCTTTCTCTCTTCGTGTTCCGCGAGATATCTTTCGATCTGTTGGTCCTGAATCGGGCTGATCCAGTGGTTCAGCTGATCCACCTTCTCCGACAGGATGTCCACAGCGGTAACATCATTGTGCTGAGAAAGCAGAAGGGCAAGGGACAGGCCAACATAGCCCAGCCCCGCAACGGCGATTTTCCGGCGTTGGAGGGATGCCGGAGCCGGAGCATCCTCCACAATCACCTCAGAGGTCTGGAAATCCAAAGCGGCGGAGAGGGCAAGAAGCTGATCCACAGAGGGGGCATAGTCGCCTGATTCAAGCCGTGAGAGAATGGAACGGTTGATGCCCGTGGCTTTGGACAGTTGGCTTTGGGACAGTTTTAATGCTTTTCTCCGGCTGACTACTCTTTCGGCCAGAAGAGGGACAGATAAGTGTTTCATGAAAAAACTCCTTCCAAATGACACTGTTGACATCATACAATGGCATTGTTATACCATGGGAAGGAGAAAAAATCAAGATGATGTTGCTGAAAAAGTCAAAAACCGGTCTGCATTCCTAGGCCTCAGACGTCACCTCAGACAACACTTCAATCTGGGAGAGAAGGCCAAACAGCCGGTTTCCCCTCCAGGTAGTAGGCCCACAGATCCGTTTCCTCCAGGTGTTGGATGGGGGGATGAGCCCAGGGGCGGTGGGAGGCTACCGAGCAGATGTAAGAGTCTTCCCGCCAGGTGTGGAGGAAGGCAGAAGGGGGATCGGCCAGAAGGCTCAGGCAATTCAGGTGGTCGGTCAGGCCGGTGCCCAGCTGCTTGACATAGGCTTCCTTGCGGGTCCAGATCTCGAAAAATCTCTCTTCCGGCCCTTTTGCCGCCCCGGAAGTCACAGGGCTTATAGGAGCCGATGGTTGGATATAGGCGATCTCCTGTGGATGGAAGATGCGGGGCATAATCTCCCAGGGGGGCAGGGTGATGCCCTCGATGTCGCAGCCGACTTTTCCCTCCTCCTCGCTTTCTGCAATGCAGCAAAGGAGGGCTCCCTTTGTATGGGACAGGTTGAAATCACAGGAGGGCAGGGTGGGGCAGGTAGGTTTCTTCCCCCGGGGGCAGTCCAGGGACAGGCGGGAGGGGGGAAGGCCGGACAGGCGGCTCAAGCCCATGCCAAGAACCAGTGCGGCATAGAGGCAGAGACGGCGGTCGGAGGTCTGCCGGTAGCGCAGAACCTTGTCCCGGCGCTGGGGGGAAAGGTGGTCCAGAAGCAGGGTATCCTCCGGCCTCCAGGAGGAGGTAAGAGGCAGATAGAAAATGAGCATAGATCATATCCTCCAATCGCAGCTACCTCTGATTATAGGGGAAAATCTGCTTCTGTCAATCCTTGTCTCCTGCGGGGAAGGACTGGATGCACATCCGATTGACAGGGACAATGATGCGTGTTAGTCTGGAGACAGTGCCTGTTCAGGGCAGCGATCGATAGTAGGAGGAAGCGGCGATGATAGGAATTGGAATTGACACAGGGGGCACCTACACGGATGCGGTGGTCTATGATATGTATACGCAGAAGATTCTGTGTTCGGGGAAGGCATTGACCACCAAGGCCAAGCTGGAGGATGGCATTACGGCTGCTCTGGATCTGCTGGATCCGGAGTATGTAAAGCAGGCGGAGATGCTGGCCTTGTCCACCACCCTGGCTACCAATGCCTGTCTGGAGGATAAGGGAAGCAGGGCAAAGCTTCTGATGATTGGCATGAATCCGGAGGCGATGAACAATCTGGAGGATGTCTACGGAGCCTATGGCTTCCGGGATCTGAGTCAGCTCTATTTTATTGACGGGAAGCCGGAGCATATTTTCCAGGAGCCCCAGGAACCGGATTGGGAAGGACTGAAGGAGCATTTGCCCCAGGAGTTTGGGGATTGTGCGGCTGTGGGGGTCACCCAGATCTATCCCCAGGCCGATGGGGGCAGACTGGAGAAGAAGGCCAAGGAGGTCATCGAGGCGGGGCTGGGGCTTCCGGTTACCACGGCTTATGATATGTTTGATGAGGTGGATGTGCTCAAGCGGGGAGCCGGAACCCTGCTGAATGCCCGTCTGATCCCCCTGATTGCTGATTTTCTGCGGGCAGTGAAGCGGGTCATGAAGAAGAGAGGTCTGCATATTCCGGTAGCGATTATGCGCAGCGACGGCAGCCTCATGTCGGAGGCCATGACCAAAGAGTATCCGGTGGAGACCCTCCTGTCGGGACCGGCAGCCAGTGTGGTAGGCGGTAGCGTCCTGGCTCAGGTCGCAGATGCGGTCATCGTGGACATGGGAGGAACCACCACAGATGTGGCTCTGGTTCGCAAGGGTCATCCGGTTACGGCGGAGAAGGGAATAGCCATCGGCAAATGGCGGACCACGGTTCACGGCCTCTACGTGGATACCTTCCTGCTGGGAGGAGACAGCGGAGTCCGCTTCAAGGACAAGAAGATTTATCTGGATCAAAGGAGGGTGATTCCTATTTCCCTCCTGGCCGACAAGTATCCCTCCGTTACGGGAAAATTACGAGCTTTGGCTGAGGAGTACCGCTCCCATACCCGGATGCTCAACGAATTCTATGTTCTGCAGAAGGATATTTCCCGGGCAAAGGGTTATACCAGGGAGGAGAAGCGGATTTGCTCTGCCCTGAAGCAAGAACCCCTGATGGCAGAGGAGCTGGCTGTGAAGCTGAAAACGGATATCTATGGGCTCCATACAGACCGGCTGGAGGATGAGGGGATCCTCATGCGCAGTGGCCTGACCCCTACGGATATGATGGTGGTGAAGGGAGACTTCAAGATCTATTCGCCGGAGGCGGCACTGGAATCCATCCGCTTCCTGGCCTGGAATGCCCAGAAGGAGCTGGAGGAGATACCGGAGCTGATCTATCAGCTGGTGGAGAAGAAGCTCTATTGCAATATCGTGCGGATCCTGCTGGAGCAGGAGCATCCCCGGAAGGAAAAGGTCATCCAGGAGGAGGGGGTGAGGGAAATGATCGAGTGGTCCTATGAGGCTGCTGTCCTGGGCAAGCGCAGTCAATGGGTTTCCCAGCCCTTCCGGGCCGAGCTTCCCATTGTAGGGGTGGGTGCCCCCATCCATATTTTCCTGCCCAGGGTTGCCAGACTTCTGGGAACGGAGGCCATTATCGGGGAAAATGCCCCTGTGGCCAACGCTGTGGGAGCCATTGCCAGCCAGATCGTTACCCGTGTCCAGGTACGCATCAAGGCAGAATATGAAGGGGCAGCCCTGGAGGGTTATTCCGTCTATGAGGGCAGCCAGCGAAGGATGTTTGAGGAATACCCGGAGGCGGAGAAGCTGGCCATTGACCTGGCCCGCCGGCAGGTTCTGGACAAGGCTCGCCGTCAGGGGGCTTCCGCCAGCCCCCAGGTGAAGATTTCCGTCCGGAAGGTTCGCATGGGGGAGGAGGAGGATTCCTTCTTCTTCGAGAGTGTGGTGGAGGCAGTGGCCACGGATCAGTTCCAGGCTTGAGATTCTTGCCCGGCTTGCAGGCCAAGGTTTACGGGAGGATGCACAGGGAGGATGTACGATCAGTTTTTAACGGAACTGTCAGTGGATAATCAATTGTATGCAGAGGCGGAAATTATTGTATTGAAGCACGCACAAGAGACAAGAAAAGAACCGATGTCATAGTTGACTATTTGGGGAAACAATTTATCATCGAATTGAAGATATGGCGTGGGGAAGAGTATAACAAGCGCGGAAAAGAGCAGGAGGGGAAGGACAAAGGTCGCTTCCCCTCCTGCCGTCTGGCGTGCTTATACTCGGATTACGTAATTCTCCTTGCGGGGCTTGGCCGCGGGATATTCGCAGTCTCTGTAGCCCAGGATGCAATGGCCGATGCCCACGTAGGTATCAGGAAGTCCCCATTTGGCCAGCAGCTCCTTCCCCTCCTGGCTGGCGAAGACCTCCTTGGCTCTGTGGATCCAGCAGGAATCTACATCCAGGGAATGGGCGGCATTCATCAGGTTGCCCATGACCAGACTGCCGTCCTCCACATAGGTGGGGCGGCTGGGGTCTGCCAGCACCACAATGACAGTGGGTGCCCCATAGAAGGGGTCGGAATCCACTCCCATAACGGCGGCATTCAGCCGGGAAAGAAGCTGAATGGTCTCCGGATCCTGTACGGCTACCAAAACCGGTGACTGGGCGCCCATGCCGGTGGGGGCATAGGTGCCCGCCTCCAGAATGGCCTGGAGCTGATCTTCTGTAATCTGGTCCTTCTTGTACTTGCGGATGCTCCTCCGCTCTCTCATGTTCTTCAAAATCGCATTGTCCATGTCTGCAATCTCCTTTCCGAAACTGTTTTTGTCTGTTTTTGTCTCTTGTTTCCGTACCGTCAGCACCAGGGTGCATCGGTCCCGATGTCACACCCGCTCCTGCCCCATCCTATCCAGGAGTTCTGTTTTCATGCGGTAAAGCTTGTCGGACAGGTCCACATAGACCTCCTGGGGATTCACCAAACGCTTGGATTCCTCCCACAGGGTTGCCTTTTCCCTGGTACAGATATCCCGGATCTCCATCACGGTGGGGGAATTGTAGACGCAGCCTCCCTTGAGGAATACGGGAACCAGGATCTCCCGCAGGCGATAGGTTCCCCCTTTGAGCCGGGTCTTCTTCCAGGTGGCATTGGGGTCGAAGAGAACCATGTCCTTGGTCTCATCGAAGACCTCGTCTGCCAGACAGATCAGGTCGGCGCGGATCTTGCCGGTGAGAGTGTCATAGATTCGGTAAACCGTCTTGTTGCCGGGATTGGTTACCTTCTCTATATTCTCCGACAGCTTGATCTTGGGGGTGAAATCTATATCTCCCTTGTTGCGGATGGCTGCCATCTTGTAGACTCCGCCGAAGGCTGGCCAATCCCCGCAGGTGATGAGGTTGGTTCCTACCCCCCAGGAGTTGATCCTGGCTCCCTGGGCCTTCAGACTGTCAATCAGATATTCGTCCAGGTCGCTGGAGGCAGAGATGATGGCATCCCCGAATCCGGCCTCCTTGAGCATTTCATAAGCCTTCTTGGACAGGTAAGCCAGGTCGCCGGAGTCAATGCGGATGCCATAGCCCTTCATCTCCAGCCCGGCTGAGCGCATCTCCTGAAAGACCCGTATGGCATTGGGAATACCGGATTTGATCACATCATAGGTATCCACCAGGAGGATGCAGGCTTTGGGATAGAGGTGGGCATAGGTCTTGAAGGCGGTATACTCATCCGGAAAGCTCATAATCCAGCTGTGGGCATGGGTTCCCTTGACAGGTACCTGGAACATCTGACCCGTCAAAACATTGGAGGTGCCGATACAGCCTCCGATCATGGCGGCCCGGGCTCCGTAGATGCCTGCATCCGGTCCCTGAGCCCGCCGCAGACCGAATTCCATGATTCCGTCCCCCTGGGCGGCATAGACTACCCGGGAAGCCTTGGTGGCAATCAAAGACTGGTGGTTGATCATATTCAAAATAGCTGTCTCCAGCAGCTGGGCCTCCATCACCGGAGCCACCACCTTAATCAGGGGTTCCCTGGGGAAAATGACGGTTCCCTCCGGAATCGCATAGATATCTCCCGTGAAATGAAATCCCCTCAGATATTCCAGGAAATCGTCATCAAATAATTGCAGGCTTCGCAGATAGTCAATATCATCCGGGGCAAAATGCAGATTTCTTACATATTCTATGATCTGCTCCAATCCGGCTGAGATGGCATAAGCGCCGCCGCAGGGATTCTTCCGGTAGAAGGCATCAAATACAACGATTTGATCCGTTGGATTCTTGAAATAACCCTGCATCATGGTCAGCTCATAGAGATCCGTCATCAGGGTTAGGTTCTGTGCTCTCATAATTCCCCTCCGCATACAGATAAGTTTTGGTTCAGTATAGCACTTTTATATAGGGAAAACAATCAAAGAGATGATTTTTCCGGGATTTAACAGAAATAAGATAGAAGGCTTAATATTAGTCTGCTTAAATAGAAACAAAAGGAGAACGAGATGAGAAAACGGAATGCCTTAATCATTGGAAGTATCATTTTGCTTGCCGGAATACTGCTGGGAGCGGGAATTCTGTATCATTGGCTGAATCGGAGAGGGGATACAGATGCCGGATCCGGGATAAGCCTGGATAAGAGTGCCGTCAGTCTCTCCCAGGATGGGGAGGAGGATACACAGGAAGCTCTTTCCATCCGTTTTCCCGGATATCCGGAAATCACCGTGGAGGGTGAGGATAGGGAGATTCCCATTGTCTTGACCAATCCCCAGAACAATCCCTGTTATTTCAAATTTCACGTATCCATCCAGGAGACCGGTCAGACTCTGGCCACTACAGACTGGGTTGAGCCAGGCAATGCCATCTCAGGGATTGACCTGGATCAGGCGCTGGAAGCGGGAGATTATACCCTGACCATCCAGGTAGAGACCAAATCCCTGGAGGATGAAAGTCCCATGAATGGCGGTACGGTCCGCACTCAGCTCCACGTAAAATAGGCTGTCTGCAGCCTTGTGGCTGCTTCAGTATAATTCAGTACAGAAGAAAGAATCATCGTTCTATCTTAAGGAGGAAATCATGAGAACAAACAAGTTAGTGACAATGATGACAGTAGCAGGCCTGGTATGTGCAGTTAGCCCCTTATCGGCCATGGCGGCGGTTGTCAGCGAGGAAAATACCGCTGCAGAGGTGCAGCAGACGGTAACTCTGGAGAAAACTACAGAGGTAGTGCCGACTTACACCGTAGATGTTCCGGCAAGTGTAGAGATCGGGAAGGAATCTAAGGATTTAACCTTCTCCCTGAACCTGGAGAATCATGACAATGCCATTCCCACGGGCAAGAAGGTATCTGTAAAGATCGAAAGTGCCGGTTATCCCACTGCTCTGGATCGTTTTGCCGTATGGGACAGCAAGAACCTCAATGAAGCCAGCTATGAGATTTATTATTCCGATCGGATGGCTGGTGGAAGGTATAGCATCGGAGATGAGATTGTGAGCTGGAAGGGCAGCAACTGGGGAACCCAGACCAGGAAGATCAAGGCCTTAGATTATGAAAACATCCAGCCAGGCAGCTACTCAGGTGTCATCAACTACAGCATTTCCCTGGAGGATGCAGAATAAAGGTCCGTGGCGGCTTGCGTTGCCATCGCTTGGAGATGAAAGCCGAAAAGAACCCATAGGGATGAGCCATATCTATCCGGATATGGCTCATTTTCTGCTGTTTTCAGGGGGATTTCTGAAAGTTTGTTGCTCTTGACAAACCCGGAGCCGCCTTGCTATAAAGGTAGGCGGAGGGCAAGTTCCATGATTGATTTTCTGGTGAAGAGATTTGTGAAAAATTATGATAAGACGGAGGATGTCAAGGTCCGGACGGACTATGGAATTCTGGCCAGCCTGGTGGGAATTCTCTGCAACCTGCTCCTGTTTGCGGGGAAGTTCCTGACGGGTTTAGCCTTGCATTCCATGGCGGTGACGGCGGATGCCTTTAACAACCTGTCCGATGGCGCCTCCTCCGTCATCAGCCTCATCGGCGTGAAGGTAGCCGGCAAGCCTGCTGACCGGGAGCACCCCTTTGGCCATGGCAGGATGGAATATATATCGGCTCTGGTGGTGGCATTTTTGGTCATTGAGGTGGGGCTTGGCTTTTTCAAAAGCTCCCTGGAGAAAATACGCAATCCGGAGGAGATTCGCTTTCATTGGATTTCCCTGCTTCTGCTCCTGGTCTCCATGGGAGTGAAGCTGTGGATGGCAGCCCTGAACCGGAAGCTGGGCAAAAGGATCGATTCCAAGGTTATGCTGGCCACGGCTGCGGACTCCCTGGGGGATGTGGCTACCACCGGCGCCACAGTCCTTTCCCTCCTGATTGGCCACCTGACGGGGATTCCTGTGGATGGCATCGCCGGACTGGCGGTATCTCTGCTTGTGGTCTGGTCTGGTATCGGCATCGCCCGGGATACCCTGGAGCCCCTGCTGGGAGCAAGAACAGATCCCAAGCTCTATGACCAGATTACCCGCCTGGTGGAATCCCGAGAGGGAATCCTGGGAAGCCATGATCTGATCGTTCACAATTACGGCCCCAACCGCAGTATGGCCTCCATCCATGCCGAGGTTCCCGCCCATATGGATGCCGAGACCTCCCATGAGATCATCGACCAGGCGGAGAGGGAGGCGGCCCGCAGACTGGGGATTCTGCTGGTCATCCATATGGATCCGGTAGAGCTGGAGGATGAGCGAGTCCTGGCAGCCCGCACCAAGCTGTCCCGGGTACTTCAGGTACTGGAGCCCCGCTTATCCTTTCATGATTTTCGTGCTCTCTTTGGCAAGGATCAGACCCATCTGATCTTTGACCTGGTGGTGCCCTACTCCTACTCCGACCAGGAGGAGAATCGCCTGGTTCACCAGATTATGGGCCTGATGCAGGAGATAGATCCTTGCTATCAATGCCTCATAACCGTAGATCGGG
>CAVLCU010000106.1:0-9577 GCA_963661545.1 Lachnospiraceae bacterium
AGCACGGAACAATCCGTGTAACCACAGGTTTGGGTGTTTTGACACCCAAACCAAAATTCACAGTGAAACGGGAACCCTTAACTGGGTGTAGCTCTACTTCCTTCCCCTCCAGGCAATCCTTGCATTTCCCTGCCCCCTCCCTTATAATGAATTCAGTGATAAAAGAGAACAAGCGAAGAAGCGAACAAGCAAAGGAGAGTTTCCTATATGAGTTATGCGGATCAGTTGTTTATCAACATGTGCCGGGATATTATAGAAAATGGCTGCAGCACCGAGGGGGAGAAGGTGCGTCCCAAATGGGAGGACGGGACCTCTGCCTACACCATCAAGCGCTTTGGGGTGGTCAACCGTTACGACCTGACCCGGGAATTTCCTGCGATCACCCTGCGGCGGACAGGCATTAAGAGCGCCTTTGACGAGATTTTATGGATCTGGCAGAAGAAGTCCAACCGGATCCAGGATCTGAACAGCCATATCTGGGATGAATGGGCCGATGAAAATGGTACCATCGGCAAGGCCTACGGCTACCAGCTGGGGGTCAGGCACCAATACAAGGAGGGAATGATGGATCAGGTGGATCGGGTTCTCTATGACCTCAAACACAATCCCTACAGCCGCCGGATCATGACCAACATCTATGTGCACCAGGATCTCCACGAGATGGCCCTCTACCCCTGCGCCTATTCCATGACCTTCAATGTAACCAGGAAGCTGGGGCAGGATCGGCTGACCCTGAATGCGGTGCTCAATCAGCGCTCCCAGGATGTATTGGCGGCCAACAATTGGAATGTCTGCCAGTATGCCCTGCTTTTGATGATGTTTGCCCAGGTTTCGGATATGGAAGCGGGAGAGCTCCTTCATGTCATCGCCGATGCCCATATTTACGACAGACATATTCCCCTGGTGCAGGAGCTGATCCAAAGAGAAACTTACGATGCCCCCCAGGTGAAGCTGAATCCGGAGATTAAGGACTTTTATCAATTTACCACGGCAGACCTGACCGTGGATAACTACGTGACCGGTCCCCAGATCAAAAACATCCCCATTGCTGTCTGAAGGGGCAGTGAGGCTCAGGCTTTTGACACAGGAACCAACAAGAAGTCGGCATACCCTGGATGGGAAAGGAAGAATATGAAGGCGATTTTATCAGCAGACAGGAACTGGGGGATTGGCTGTCAGAATAAGCTCCTGATCAGCATCCCCTCAGATATGAGATTTTTCCGGGAGACGACCACCGGCCATGTGGTGGTAATGGGGCGCAAAACCCTGGAGAGCTTCCCGGGCAAACAGCCCCTGAAGAACCGGATCAATCTTGTTCTGACCCGGGATGTCCACTATCAGGCGGCTCCGGGGGTCCTGCTCCTTCACAGCCTGGAGGAGCTCTTGCAGGAATTGAAGAAATATCCATCGGATGAGGTCTATGTCATCGGCGGAGGCGCTGTCTATCAGCTCCTCCTGCCTTATTGTGATACGGTATATGTCACCCGGATTGATTTCGCCTACCAGGCTGACACCTGGTTTCCCAATCTGGACCTGGACCAGGACTGGGAGCTGGCAGAGGAAAGCGAGGAACATACCTGCTTCGATATCGAATATTGCTTCGCGCGTTATGTCAGGAAGTCTTCCCCAAAAGACCGGTAATATCCGCCATCGCATCGGCAGCCTGGCAGGCGGGCAGCGCTGGAGACCGGGAGGGGAAGACTGGGACAGGAAGGATAGGAGATAGGATATGGACAGAAGAAAAACCAGGACAGTAAGGATCGGGGATCGGATTATCGGCGGGGGCGCCCCCATTTTGATCCAATCCATGACCAGTACCAGGACAGAGGACGTGGCAGGGACGGTGGGTCAGATTCAGGCTCTGACGGCAGCGGGCTGCGATATCATTCGCTGCGCTGTACCTACTTTGGAAGCGGCCAAGGCTCTGGGGGAGATTAAGAGACAGATCACCATCCCCCTGGTGGCGGATATTCATTTTGATTACCGGCTGGCTCTGGCAGCTATCGACCAGGGGGCAGATAAGATCCGGATCAATCCGGGGAATATCGGCAGCCGGGATCGGGTGAGGGCCGTGGTGCAGGCCGCTAAAGACCGGGACATTCCCCTGCGAGTGGGGGTGAACGGAGGATCCCTGGAGAAGGACTTGCTGGAGAAGTACGGGGGGGTGACCCCGGAGGGGCTGGTGGAGTCGGCCCTGAATCAGGCAAAGCTGATTGAGGATATGGGCTATGACAAGCTGGTCATCAGCATCAAATCCTCAGACGTCAACCTCTGCGCCCGTGCCCATGAGCTGATTGCTGCGCAGACCGATCATCCCCTCCATGTGGGGATTACAGAGGCGGGGACGGTCTATGCAGGAACCATTAAGTCCGCTATTGGCCTGGGAATCATCCTCTACCAGGGCATCGGAGATACGATCCGGGTCTCCCTGACCGGAGATCCTCTGGAGGAGATCAAGGCGGCCAAGAAGATCCTTCGGATTCTGGGTTTGCGCAAAGGGGGGATCGAGGTGGTATCCTGTCCCACCTGCGGCAGAACCCAGATCGACCTCATCGGCCTGGCCAATCAGGTGGAGACCATGGTTCAGGAATTCCCCCTGGATCTTAAGGTAGCTGTGATGGGCTGCGTGGTCAATGGCCCCGGGGAGGCCAGGGAGGCGGATCTGGGCATTGCCGGCGGCAAGGGAGAGGGTCTCCTGATCAAAAAAGGGGAGATTGTGCGGAAAATGCCGGAAAACGAGCTGGTGGAAGCCCTGCGCCAGGAACTGATTCACTGGAAGTGAGGCAGGAGCCGAGGCAGCCGGGACAGAGCCGGCGGAAGAACCGAAGACAGGAGGAAACCTGGGGGGAGAGGGAGTTTCCCCCCCCGGAAGTCTTGCATAGAGGGAGGAGATGGGCGAATGGAGGAAGTGTTAGAAAGGGAATTTCAGGCAGTCTTTCCCCGGCTGCAGATCACAGGGGAACTGGCCAGCCTCCTGCAGAGGGCCCGGGTGGCCCGGGTGGCCATCAACAGGAAAAAAGACCGGCTGCGGGTCTATCTGGTCAGCAGCCAATGGATTCATAAGAAGTATATCTACCAGCTGGAGGAGGAGATGAAGAACCAGCTCTTTCCTGCCTCCGGCTTGCAGGTGAAGATTATTGAAAAGTTCCATCTGTCCCGCCAATATACCCCCCAGAACCTGCTGGAGGCCTACCGATCTAGCATTCTGCTGGAGCTGAAGACTTATAATGTCCTCCTCTTTCATCTCTTTCGGACGGCCGGGCTGGAGTTCCAGGGGGACCAGCGGCTTTTCTTGTCCCTGGAGGAGTCTGTCATTGCCCATGAGAAGGAAGAGGAGCTCTATCGGATCCTGGACAAGATTTTCAATGAGCGCTGTGGTTTCTCCCTGCAGATCCAGATGGGCTATCATCAGAGGAAAAGCAGGGCAATCCTGGAAAATAGTGAATATCAGATGCGGGCTGCTGCTCTTGAGGTGGCAGCCAGACAGACAGCAGGGGAAAAGGAGAGCCGGACAGGAGAAGCCAGGGAAAGGGAAGGAGCTGCCCAGGCAGGCAGGAGAAATGCAGGGGAAGGGACTGCCGGACCCACGCCCCAGAATTCCGGCCGGGAGTCAGGCAGTCGGAGAAAGGGTCGTTTCCAGGCCCGGGGCGGGAAAGGGGAGACAGGCTGGGATCAGAGTCTTACCCGGTCTTCCAATCCGGATGTTCTCTACGGACGGGATTTCGAGGAGGACGCTGCCCCCATTGACACCATCGAGGGAGCCATCGGGGACGTGGTGATCCGAGGTCAGATCTTAAGCTTTGACAGCCGGGAGCTGCGCCAGGGTCGGGGCCTGGTCAGCTTTGCCGTCACCGATGATACAGATACTATCGTGGCCAAGCTCTTCGTCGCTGCCGGCCAGATCAAGGAATTGGCCGGGCTCCTGAAGAAAGGAAGCTTTGTGAAGCTCAAGGGCAAGGCTATGCCGGATAATTTCGACCACGAGCTGACCATCTCCTCCGTGTGGGGCATCAAGAAAATACCGGCTTTCCGCCAAACCAGGTCAGATCAGAGCCTGGTGAAGCGGGTGGAGCTGCATTGCCATACCAAGATGAGCGATATGGACGGGGTAACGGATGCCGCCGCCCTGGTCAAACGGGCCTATGAGTGGGGGCATCCGGCCATTGCCATCACCGATCACGGGGTAGTCCAGGCCTTTCCCGAGGCCAATCATGCCATGGAGGACATTGACAGCCAATATAGGGCTCAATATCAGACAGACCACCCGGAGGTGACCAAGGAGGAGCTGAAGAAGATTTCCGCCCCCTTCAAGGTCATCTACGGCATGGAGGCCTATCTGGTGGATGACCTCAAGGGCATTGTCACCGACAGCCGGGGGCAGAGCCTGGAAGATCCCTATGTGGTATTTGATATTGAGACCACCGGTTTCTCCCCCCTGACCTGCAAGATCATAGAGATCGGAGCCGTCCGGGTGGAGGCAGGCAAGATTACCGACCGCTTCTCCACCTTTGTGAATCCCCAGGTTCCCATTCCCTTCCGGATCGAGAATCTGACGGGCATCAATGACAACATGGTTCTGTCGGCTCCCCTTATCGCAGAGGTTTTGCCCAGGTTTTTGGAGTTCTGCCAGGGGGCGGTTATGGTAGCCCACAATGCCGCCTTTGATATGAGCTTCATCCAGAAAAACTGCCAGGATCTGGGCCTGGACCAGACCTTTACTATCGTGGATACCGTAGCCATGGCTCGCTTCCTCCTGCCGGGGCTGAATCGGTTTAAGTTAGATACCGTGGCCAAGGCAGTGGGGGTCTCCCTGGACAACCACCACCGGGCGGTGGATGATGCAGCCTGTACGGCAGAGATTTTTCTCAAATTCCTCCCTATGCTCCGGGAGAGGGATATCCAGAACCTGGATCAATTGAACCGGCAGGGGGCGATATCCGACCATACCATCCGCAAATTGCCCACCTACCATGCCATTATTTTGGCAGATAGTGAGGTGGGACGAGTCAACCTCTACCGCCTGGTTTCCCAGTCCCATTTGAAGTATTACAACCGCCGTCCCAGGCTGCCCAAAAGCCTTTATCTGCAATACAAGGAGGGGCTGATAGCCGGCTCTGCCTGCGAGGCGGGGGAGCTCTATCAGGCTCTGCTGCGGGGGGCGCCGGACCAGGAGCTTGCCAGGATTGTAGATTTCTATGACTATCTGGAGATCCAGCCCCTGGGCAACAATGCCTTCATGATCCGGGATGAGAAAAATGAGATGATCAGCAGCGAGGAGGATATCCGTGACCTCAACCGCAAGATTGTCCGATTGGGAGACCAGTTTTGCAAGCCGGTGGTGGCCACCTGCGATGTGCATTTCATGGATCCCCAGGATGAGATTTACCGCAGGATCATCATGTATGGCAAGGGCTTTGAGGATGCCGACCAGCAGGCTCCCCTCTACCTGCGGACCACAGAGGAGATGCTGGAGGAATTCTCCTACCTGGGCAGTGACAAGGCCCGGGAGATTGTCATTGACAATCCCCGCAAGATTGCGGACCGCTGCCAGAAGATTTCCCCCATCCGGGCGGGCAAATTCCCACCGGTGATCGAGAACTCTGACCAGACCCTGCGGGAGATCTGCTACAACCGGGCGCATGAGATCTACGGACCGGATCTGCCGCCCATCGTGGAAGCCAGGCTGGAGAGGGAGCTCAATTCCATTATTTCCAACGGATATGCCGTCATGTATATCATTGCCCAGAAGCTGGTATGGAAGTCCAACGAGGACGGCTATCTGGTGGGGTCCCGGGGGTCTGTGGGCTCCTCCTTTGTGGCCACCATGGCCGGGATTACCGAGGTCAACCCCTTAAGTCCCCATTACCTGTGCGACAGCTGCTATTATGTGGACTTTGATTCGGAGGAGGTAAAGGCCTATGCCGGCCGGGCGGGCTGTGATATGCCGGATCAGGTCTGTCCCCGGTGCGGGAAGCCCCTGAAGAAAATGGGCTTTGACATCCCCTTTGAGACCTTCCTGGGCTTCAAGGGCAACAAGGAGCCGGATATTGACCTGAATTTCTCCGGAGAATACCAGAGTAAGGCCCATAAGTATACCGAGGTGATCTTTGGCGCAGGCCAGACCTTCCGGGCAGGAACCATCGGTACCCTGGCGGATAAGACGGCCTTTGGTTATGTGAAGAATTACTACGAGGAAAGGGGCATTCACAAGAGAAATTGTGAGATAGACCGTATTGTTGCGGGCTGCACCGGCATACGAAGAACCACGGGCCAGCACCCCGGGGGGATTATTGTCCTGCCCTTTGGGGAGGATATCAACTCCTTTACCCCGGTCCAGCATCCGGCCAATGACAATACCACGGACATCATTACCACCCATTTTGACTACCATTCCATCGATGCCAACCTCCTGAAGCTGGACATTCTGGGTCACGATGATCCTACCATGATCCGGATGCTGGAGGATCTGACGGGAACGGATGCCACAGAGGTGCCTCTGGATGAGCCGCAAGTCATGTCCCTCTTCAAGAGCACCCAGGCCCTGGGCATCCGGCCGGAGGATATCGGGGGCTGTCCCCTGGGCTGTCTGGGTATCCCGGAATTCGGCACGGATTTCGTCATTCAGATGCTGCAGGATACCAGGCCCCAGTCCTTCTCCGACCTGATCCGGATCTCCGGCCTGTCCCATGGTACGGACGTGTGGCTGGGCAATGCCCAGACCCTGATCGAGGAGGGAAAAGCCACCATTTCCACCGCCATCTGTACCCGTGACGATATCATGACCTATCTGATCCAGAAGAATCTGGAGAGTGAGCAGGCCTTTACCATCATGGAGAGTGTCCGCAAGGGCAAGGGGCTGAAGCCGGAGTGGGAGAAGGAGATGAAGGCTCACGATGTGCCCGATTGGTACATCTGGTCCTGCAAGAAGATTAAATATATGTTTCCCAAGGCCCATGCGGCGGCCTATGTGATGATGGCCTACCGCATCGCCTGGTACAAGATCTACTATCCCCTGGCCTATTATGCCGCCTATTTTTCCATCCGGGCCTCGGCCTTCTCCTATGAGCTCATGTGCATGGGGAGGGATCGGCTGGAATATTATATGAAGGACTACCAGAAGAGATGGGATTCCCTGTCCAAGAAGGAGCAGGATACTTATAAAGATATGAAGATCGTCCAGGAAATGTATGCCCGGGGCTTTGAATTCCTGCCGGTGGATCTCTATGCCGCCAAGGCCCACCGCTTTCAGATCCTGGAGGATAAGCTGATGCCGGCCCTGGATACCATCGAGGGTCTGGGGGATAAGGCGGCGGATGCTGTGGTTCTGGCGGCCAGAGAGGGCAAGTTCCTCTCCCGGGACGATTTCCGCAACCGGACCAAGATCAGCAAGACGGTCATTGACCTGATGAAGGATCTGGGACTCTTTGGCGACCTGCCGGAATCCAACCAGATCTCATTGTTCGACCTGCACTGAAGCAGGTATATTCAGGCTTATTAAGGCTCATAGAAGGAGGTAAGCAAGCTTATGGGGGACCAGTTGGAATTGAAGTATTTGGAGAGATTGGCGGAGCTCTATCCCACTATCGCCAAGGCATCCACGGAGATTATCAATCTCCAGTCCATTTTGAACCTGCCCAAGGGGACGGAGCATTTTATCACGGATATCCACGGGGAATACGAGGCCTTTTCCCATGTCCTCAAGAACGGGTCCGGGTCTGTGAAGAAGAAGATCGACGATGTTTTCGGCCATACCTTAAGTGCGGCGGATAAGAATGCCCTGGCCACCCTCATTTATTATCCCAAGGAGAAGATGGATCTGGTGGCCCGCAAGGAAAAGCACATGGATGACTGGTACCGGATTACCCTTTATCGCCTGATTGAGATCTGCAAGACGGTGGCTTCCAAATACACCCGGTCCAAGGTGCGCAAGGCCTTGCCCAAGGACTTTGCCTATGTCATCGAGGAGCTGATCACGGAGAAGTCGGAGGTCCTGGACAAAGAGGCCTACTACAATGCCATCGTTGATACCATCATCCACATTGGCCGGGCAGAGGAGTTTATTGTGGCCTTGAGCGAGCTGATCCAGCGCATGGTCATCGACCACCTGCATATTTTAGGGGATATTTACGACCGGGGACCCGGTCCGGAACGGATCATGGACAAGCTCATGACTTATCACAGCCTGGATATTCAGTGGGGCAATCATGATATCCTCTGGATGGGGGCGGCTGCCGGCCAGATGGCCTGCATCGCCACGGTCCTGCGTATCAGCGCCCGCTACGGGAATCTGGATATTCTGGAGGACGGCTATGGCATCAATATGCTGCCCCTGGCCACCTTAGCCTTGCAGACCTACAAGGACGATCCCTGTACCCTCTTCAAGATTAAGGGGGAGCCTAACTATAACCGGGCAGAGGATGAGCTGAATATGAAGATGCATAAGGCCATCTCCATCATCCAATTCAAGCTGGAGGGCCAGCTCCTGGCCCGCCGCAAGAGCTTTGGCATGGACCGGCGCCGGTTGCTGGACAAGATTGATTATGACCAGGGAACCATTACCCTGGATGGGGTTACCTATCCCCTCCTGGATCGGAATTTTCCCACCATCGATCCCAAGAATCCCTACAAGCTGACGGAGGCGGAGCGGGATGTGATGATTCGTCTGCAGGCCGCCTTTGAGCAATGCGAGAAGCTGCAGCAGCATATGAGTCTCCTGCTGAACAAGGGAAGTCTCTATAAGGTATTCAACAACAACCTCCTCTACCATGGCTGCCTGCCCATGGATGAGACGGGTAAATTCCTGCGGGTGAATGTATATGGGAAGAATTATTCCGGCAAGGCTCTCTATGATGTATTGGAGACCTACGTCCGCAAGGCCTTTTTTGCCATTGATGAGACAGAGAGGGAAAAGGGCAGAGATATCCTCTGGTTTATCTGGTCCAGCCCCTGTTCCCCCCTCTTCGGCAAGGACAAAATGGCCACCTTCGAGCGCTATTTCCTGGCAGAGCCGGCCACCCATAAGGAGCGAAAGAATCCCTATTATTCCATGCTAAATGACGAAAAGGTCATGAATCGCATTCTCCGGGAATTCGGTCTGGGGGACAATGCCCATATTGTTAACGGCCATGTGCCGGTATTGCAAAGCTCCGGGGAGAGCCCCGTCAAATGCGGCGGCAAGGTTCTGGTTATCGACGGAGGCTTTTCCAAGGCCTATCAGGCCAAAACCGGCATTGCAGGCTATACCCTGATCTACAACTCCTACGGCATGATGCTGGTGGCCCATAAGCCCTTTACCTCTGCCGAGGAGGCCATCGCCAATGAGACCGATATCCATTCGGAGCGCATTATGGTGGAGATGGCTCCCCACCGGATGCATGTGGGGGATACCGATAACGGGAAGGCCCTCAAGGAAAGGATCGCAGAGCTTACCCAGCTTTTGGCGGCCTACCGCAGCGGTATTATCATCGAAAAAGCCTGATAGGCAAGGACAAGAAAAAGGCCAGGAGGTGGTATCTCACCCCTTGGCCTTTTCCAGTGTAAAGACGAACTCGGTCCCTGCCCCTTCCGTGCTGATGAC
>CAVLCU010000107.1:0-9555 GCA_963661545.1 Lachnospiraceae bacterium
CGGTACGTACGGTGCTGTGAGAGGACGGCGGTTAGTCACCGCCTCCTACTCGATCGGATTGTTCCGTGCTACGCACTCCCACAATCCTCCCTCAATTCGGGTTCTCGCGGGGCTTTCGCCCCACTTCACCCTCATTGAGGGGCGTGTCATAAAGCCATTCCCCCACCGACATGCGAGCATGTCGTGGGCTCAGGCTTTTGACACTGTAACCAAAAAGCTGTTTTCAGTCCAGTAGTCTACGCTGCTCTGATCGCATCAGGCGTTGTCACAAAGCTTACAGAACTTGCAGCCATTAATGAATCATCGTCAGCTATTGCTATCGATGGGCATGTCATAAGATTATTAGCCTTCCGTAACCTGGCATTGGGATACACAGGGGGGAGAGGCTGCCGGGGCTGGGCAGCAGGAAGGCGGGCCTTCCGCAGGCTTGAATAGAAACACTTGGCAGACAGGGTTTCCGGAAGAAGGGTTGGA
The DNA here is from genome assembly GCA_963661545.1 of Lachnospiraceae bacterium. Taxonomy (GTDB): domain Bacteria; phylum Bacillota; class Clostridia; order Lachnospirales; family Lachnospiraceae; genus Scatomonas. The sequence goes on from CAVLCU010000107.1 coordinate 475, forward strand.
GCTTGTGCCTCAAGCACAAGCGGAAAGGGCAACTGAGGGCGAAAGCATCAGCTTTCGCCTGAATTTGCCCGGTGCCCTTCTGGAGAAAGCTCTGCCTGCTTAGTGTTTCTTCAAGCCGAGGACTAGCCCGCCGTACTGTTGCCCAGCCCCGGCAGCCTCTCCCCCCCATCCATCGAAGCCACATTCTGGCATCGGCATACGCCACCTGTGTCTTATTGGTCTGCCTGTGCATCCCAGATGACATCCCAGGCTTGCAGCAGGCTCTCCAGCATGGTCTCCTGATAAGCTGCCTTTTTGCGGATGCGCATGGCCTCCACCAGCTCCCCCATCTCAGGCATATGGATTTTGTCCAGCTTTTTCAACGAGGCGGGAGAGATATCCACCTCTGAGAGGTTTTTCTCGTACAAGTCCCCCCCATACTGCCAGGGAATCAGCCTGGCTCCATAACGTTCCTTCAGGCGCTGCAGGATCAGGAGTCCCTCGGGATCGTAATCCCCTGCATAATAGATAGAGGAATTTTGCACCAGCAGGTCCAGCAAAGCCAGGGTGGCCAGGCGCAGCTGTCCGTTTCCGCATACCAGGGTACCATCGGGGTAGGCCTGGATAAATGCGGCAAAAACAGCCGGATTCTCCAGCACCAGAACGCTGCCCCGGGCTTGCTTTCCCGGACAGGCGTAAGCCAGGCTGCCCACGGTATGTAAGGTCAGGCGCAGAGCCTGCCTTTCCTGCCGAAAGCCCTCGATGCCCGGATGGATCCTCCCGTCCTGTTTGCCCGCAGTAAGGCCGTAGACCAGGACATCATTGGACAGGTCGTCCTTTAGGATGCCAGCCTGGTAATAAAGGCTGGCTCTCCATTCCGCATTTTTACCGCCTTCCGGGATAGGAGGGTGAAAATAGAATTCCAGGTAAGCTGTCAGGATTCGCTCCCCCAGGCTGCCTGTGTCATAGAAATGAGGATCCCCGGTGAAGTCCGCCGCAAATACCGGCAGGGAAAGGCGGGGCTGCAAGGGAAGGCGGGCTGCCGTTTGCAGGACCTGGGGCAAAACCTGCCCCAACCGTCCGGCGTTCTCCCTATATTGCTGGGACAGGAGAAGCCAGCCCTCCTTTTTGTCCTCCAGCACCCGGTTCAGCCAGGCCAGAACCGGGGTGTCTGCCTCCTGACTGCCCTGGAATTCTGCCCGGATCTTCTGGAAGAAATGCCGGCGTTCCTCCTCTTCCCTCTGACTTTGTATCCGATTGGCCTCCAGGGTCTCTCCAAAATAAGCCTCCAGAATTTGCTCCCAGGTAAGGGCCTGGTAGCGGCTGCTTTGCAAGGCCTTTTCCATGGCTCCTGCGGATAAGGTAATGGTCTTATTCTGCCTGTAGTTTTTCTGAAGAAAGCCCTCCAGCTGCATTCTTTCCTCGATGCCAGGCAGGGAAAGAGTGATGCTGCCTCCAAAGTGCCCCAGGCTTTTGTATTTTCCCCGAAAAGCCCGGAAAACCCGGTCAAAGACCGGGCGTTTCCGAAAATACTCCAGGCATTCCCGCAGCTCTTCTGCAGATTCCCCCTGCTTGTGGGGCTGGGTTTCCTCTCCTGGGCCTACCTGTATTTCCCGCTTCATCTTGTTCTGCCTTTCCCTCCTGGCTCTGACTTACCTCTTCCGTTCTGTCTCCACTTCCTGACCTGTCTCCACTTCCTGACCTGCCTCCACTTCCTGGCCTGCCTACGCTTCCTGGCCTGCCTACGTTTCCTGGCCTGCCTACGCTTCCTGGTCTGCCTACGCTTCCTGGCCTGCCTACGCCTCCTGGCCTGCCTACGCTTCCTGGCCCGGCTTTCCTTCCTTGACCAGGGTGCGGACCTGACCGTTCCAGACGTAGGGAATGACGGTGACGTATTTGGCATTCAGGGGACGAACCAGCTGGTAGATGGCCAGAGCCGGGACGGTATCGTGATCTCCCCAGAGAACCTGGGAATTAATGATGAAATTGAAGTCGAATTCCACCATCAGACGGAACATATCCCGAATATTGGTCTCATCCACCCCGGCAAAGGCCTCGTCCAGGGAAATCAGGCGGGGCGCATCGCTGCGGGATCCGTCGTATTTGGCCACCACGGCGGAAAAGAGGGGGACATACATGGCCATGGCCTTCTCGCCCCCGCTGAAGGTGAAGAAGGCCCGATCCGTCAGCTCCTTCTTCTTCTCTCCTGCCTTCTGGTATTCCAGCTGGAACTCGAACCACTTACGATAGTCCAGGATCTCCCGCATCGCGCTGTGGAAAGAGAGGAGGGAATTCTCCTCATCGGAACGCTTGCGAGCCTCCTGGATCTTGGAGCGGAAATGGCGGGACAGCTTGTCCACCTCTTCCTCCCGCATGATCTCCACATCCTTTTGCAGCAGGTCCACCAGGCTGCGGGTATCCAGCTGGTCTTCTGTCTCCGCCCGCCGGCTCTTCCAGTTCAGACTCAGACGCAGGCCACTGGAGGTCTGCATGGCCTCCATCAGCTTGTTCATCCGGCTCACCCAAAGCTGGCTTCCATGGATCTTGCTGCGGATCTTCTTACTGATGGTATTAGCCAGGATATCCTCGAACAGTTCCCGATCCTTATCGCTTAAGAGGCGCTTCTGTTCCTCCTCGTCCTCCCGCAGCTTCTGCACCAGATCCAGAAAGCCCAAGGCTGCTCCCCTGTATTTTACCCCGATATCGATCCGCTTCATGGCTACCCCCTGGGCAGAGGATTCCTGATCCATCTCCTGATCCAGTTCCTCAAAGAGGGTCTGCAAAGTCAGGTGATATTCCAGCAGATAGCCCCGGTTCTGGTGATAGGCCTCCTGGAGACTTCCCTGGTAATCCAACTGCTTTCGATTGCCAAAGCGCCCGTTCAGGCTCCGGCAAACCTTCTCTGCCGCTGCCTCCAGGCTTTCGAAGGTCTGTCCCGGATCCTCCTGGGATGCCTGTCCCTTGACACTTCCCGGGGAGAGAAGTTCAACATACCCCAGTTTGTATTCTTCTGCGAAGGCTCGCTCCAGCCAATTTTGGCGCTTTCTAAGCTTGTCCTGAGCCAGGCTATTGTCCTCCAGTTCCTTCTGCAGGACGCTGATCCTGCTGTCCAGGGCGGTCTGGCGCTTGACAGCCCCCTCCCTCTCTGTGGGAAGACTGGACAGGCGGCGGATACAGGTATCCAGACGCTCCTTGATTTGCTCATAATCCGTCATTTGCAGCTGTCTTTGCACGGACTCCAGGGTCTGGCGGGTTTCTTTCAGACGCAGGATCACCCGATTCAGGTCATATCGAATATCATCCAGATCCCCCTCCAACTGGTCCAGATTCTCCTCCTGCACCTGCAAGGCCTGGAGACCGTTGCGATAGGTCTCATGAGAGATGCGAACTCCTCCCAGAGCCTCCTGATAGGCATTCAGGGCTTCTGTGGCCTGGCGAAAGACATCCAGGCGAGCCGTCAGATCGCAAAGGGCACAGAGCTTCTGAACCTGCAGCCGAATCTGATCCAGCTTTGCCCGCTCTTGCGCCGTCCGAACCTGCTGATCGGAGACCTTATTCTGAGCCATCTCCAGCTTGTATTCCGCCTGATCACAAGCTTTGGCAGCTTCCTTCAGGGTCTGATCCGAAGGAAATGCCCCCCAATCCTCCTGTAAAACTGCCAATCTCTCCTCCAGGGCAGCGACCTGGGCTTCCAGATCCGCCAGTCCCTGTTCTAACTCCTGACATCGAAGCTGGCACTCCTCGATCTTCCTGCGCCGATAGGCCTCCCGGGCTCCGGCTCCGATATAGCGGGGCTGGCAGGCTCCGGTTACATTGCCTTCCAGAATACCCAGGCCATATCTGCCCTGGGAATCAATCCAGGTGCTGGCTCCGTCGGAATTCTCCTGTTTCCCCTCCTCCATCCAGGAGGAGCTCTTAGAGCCCACTCCTCCCAGAATCCTGGTAATCTGCTGATAATAGAGGATATCATCCTCCCCATTGTCCACATCCAGCAGGTCTGTCAAATTCTGGCTGACATGGGGCAGGTCGCTGAAAATATACTTGTCACAGGTTTCTCCGTCCAGTTCCAGTACCCTCTCCCGGTATTCTGCCGGCACAATAAGGGCATCCAGGATTCCCATCTGCTGCAGGGCTTCCTCCAGACGAGCCGCCTGGTCTTTGGGCAGACCATCTGCGAAATCCACCGCCTGATAAAAGGCCTGATGGGGAATTCCCTTCTCCTTCAGCCGCTGACGGTTCCGGCAGACGGCCTCTGACCGCTCCGGCTCCGGATCCTGGCTCTTCTGCCATTGGTCAAGCTCCTCCTGGGCAGCCCGGTACTCTTCCCTGGCATTCTTACAGGCCTGCCCAAGCTCCATCCAGGTAGTTTTCAAGCTGCTTTCCTTCCGGTCATAGTCCGGCCGGGCCGTCTGACGGATCTCCGCATAATCTGTCCCCATCCGGTAGTCGCCGATCCTGCGGGACAGCTGCTGCAGGGTCTCCGGCTGCAGCTCCAGCTCCCGGCAGGCTGCCGACCACTGGTAGATCTTCTCCGTCAGCTCCTCCCGAGCCTCATGGACTAGGGCTTCCTGCTGGAGAAGCAAACGCTCTGCCTGGTTCTGCTCCTCCCGATACTCGTCCAGTTCCCTAAGAAAGCGCTCATACTTTTCCCTCTTGGCCTCTTCCTCCTCCAGAGCCTCCAGACCCTTGCGCACCTTGGTCTTATACTCCTTCAGCATCCTCTCATGGTTCTCAAAGGAGGCCTGCTGCTGCGGATTCTCCGTCAATTCCTGCTTCAGGAAGGTAAATTCATCGAAGGGTACTTCTCCCAGCTCCTCCTCCATGACCTCCAGCCCATCCTCCAGGGACTGGAGACTGGCTTCATTGGCCTCCTTCTGGCGGCGGATCCTTTGCTGGGTCTCTAACTGCCGGGTCTGCTTATCCGCCTCCTGGCGCCGCTTATCTGCCTCTTCCTCTTCCTCCTGCTTCTGATCCCGCAGCAGCCTTTCCTCCTGCTCCTTCAGGCGAGCCGCATCACTGTCTGCCAGGGAGGCACGTTCCTTTAGCAGAACCTCTTCCTCCTGCTTCAGATCCTCATATTGGTGCTGAGCCTGGATCCTCTCCTCTCTGGCCTGCTGCATCTCCTGGGCCAGCTCCAGAGCCTTTAGCGTCTCCTCCCTTAGCTTCCTGCAGCTTTCCCTATACAGGGACGCCTTATTATATAATACTATTTGGTTGTAAGGCTCATAGGCTTTCTCAATCTGAGCCGCTGCCCGCAGACTGTCCTGCAGCATGTTCAGATTGGTTTTCAGGCTGTCCATATTTTCAATGGCCTCGGACATAGGCCGCAGATCATCCTCCGACAGGGGCTGCAGGGAGCTGCTGAGAATTTCATTGATGATGGTGGGCTTAAAGTCCTTGGACAGCTTGGGCGTCCGAAGCTGGATTAAGAGTTCCAGGGTTTCCCGATACTCATCCAGGGTCTCGAAGCCAAACAGCTGCTTGTTGACATATTCCAGGTATTCTCCCTGGGTCTCCATCACCCGGCCGCCTTCTCCTATGCGATTCCTCAGTTCTCTTTTGGTAAATACAATCTTGCTGCCTAGGTCCTTGTATAGATAAAAATCCTTCCCTATCCGGCGGCCGTCGGTAATACTGAAATACCAGGATTCCAGCTTCTTCCCCTTTCTGGCCCGCAGGCCAATGCCCAGGGTCAGGTAGGCGTCGCTTTCCCTGCGCTTCATCTCCATATAGAGATAGCCGGTGCGCTCCTCCCTTGGATCATCCTCCTCCAGAAGATAATTCTCCATCTTCCTGGCTCGGGAGCCAAAGGGATCCAGCCGCTCCGGCCGCAGGTTGCCATCCAGCAGGAGGGGGATAAAGCTCTGCATGGTTACTGATTTTCCCGAGCCGTTGGCTCCCCGCAGCAGCATCCTTCCATCCAGGAAAGAAAACTCCTGTTCATCATAATACCAGAAGTCGATCAAGCCGATCTTATTCATCTGCCATTTACTGCTCATCTGCCTCTCCCTCCCCGGAAAAATCCTCCGGATACCGCCCTGCTATCTTGCCCACCACAGCCCGAATCTGAAGATATTCCCGCTCCTCCTGGATGATTCCCAGCTCCAGATAATAATCCATCACTTCCTTACAGAATTCCCGGGTGGTCATCAGCCGGTATTTCTTGGGAAATCCGCCCCCGTAGGACTTCTTGCAATGCTCCAGCAGGAGCCGGAAATCCTCCCGGGGTATGCAGATCTTCTCCTGGGCAGTCGGGGAAATGATCCCCTTTCGGATCTGATCCAGAATCATGGCATTGCATAGAAGAACGATATCCGACAGGGTATTCTCCTCCGGAAAGCTGCGTCCCAGGCGACAATCCTCCCCCAGGATCAGATAGGCACTGGATCGATGGACCTGCAGCTCACAATCCATCAGCTCCGACAATTCCCCCTGCAGCATATTCCGCTGATTCCGGATATAGGCAAAATCCTCTTCATTTTCCTCACTGCGGTACATGCCCATGGTCATCAAAAGCTGGCGATAGACCCGCTGGCGGCGCACGATGCCCCGATCCTCTGCCACATCAATCCATTCCTCCTTGAGGAAATCCTCCGGTGATCTGTAATCCATGATATCTCTGGTGAAATTCTTGGTAAAATAGCGGGATACTCCGGTATTTTCATAGAGAACCTCCCCCCTGTCATCCCTGGCAAAGCTTTCCTCACTGCCATCATCCAGCTGCAGCATGCCGCAGGTGACACAGTATTTCATCACCCGGATCAGATGGCGGCGGTAATGGTAGACCGTCCAGTCAATCTGTTCCTCCCGGTAATGACCTTGAAGGTACTCGGTCAGCTCCGACAGGACAAATTGCTCCTCCGCCTCCTTTTCCTCCAGGAACATGAGAATCAGACAGAGAAATACATACTCGATGGGATCCGTGAATTCATGGATTCCCATCCAATTCTCCGGCTGAGCCGGCAGCTTCTCCACCTTAATCAAATAGGGATTGACCACCACCTGGTAGCCCAGCTTCTCCGTCAGGAAGCGCTTCACCTGTCCCACCTGATCCTTGAGCTGATAATAGAGGTCTCTCTCCCGGGACTTCAGAATCCAGCGCCGACTCAATAGAACTTCCAATGCGTTCATCCGAATTCTCCCTTCCCTCAGCCCCTGGGCTGGTCAAATACCAGGGTATAGGCCGGCATACGAAGAATCCCATCCTGACAGGTCAGATCACAGGTCTCCTGCTGATTGGGATTCTCAATATAGAAGCTCTGCCCGTCCTCCGTCTTACCCTGAAACTCTTTATTCTCCAGGGCCTTGGACAGCCAGGACAGGAAAATATCCCGAATCTCCGGTGTCAGCCCCTCCAGCTTCCCAAAATCCAATCTTCCCTCCCGGATATACTGATGGAGCAGCTTTTGCTGTTCCTCCAGCCGGCGGATCGTCTCCAGCCGGGTGGCCTCCTTCTCCCGGGACCGATCTCGAATTCCCAGCCGTTCTGCCTTCTCCTTATAGGTGCGAACCCGGGGAGCCACCTTGACCAGGCAGGGTTCCTCCTCGAAGACCCCACTGTTGATACTCTCCGTCTGACGGACAATCTCTCCCTTCAGATGCAAGGGTTTTTCAATACCAAAGACACAGGCCGACAGCCTGTGTGCTTCATAAATATCTTTACACTGGGAAAACATGGTCGCCAGCTTGTAATATTCCTCCCGCCGATTGGCTCCCGTGTTGCTCTGCTCGCTGATGCGAGCCGCATAGCGGGTAATCTTGCGGATAATCTCATTGGTAGTATCAAAGACCTTGCTCGCCTCCGACTCCTGCCCTTCCCTTCCGACAAACCACTCCCCAATACTCTTCCACCGGCCCTGCATCCTCTCATGAAGCAGGTCGGTGTCCGGCTCCCCCTCCAGCCTGGGGATGGACATCTCGTATTCTGTCACCTCCCCCAGAAGCCGGTCTGCCGCTTCCTGGGGAACCTCCCGCAGAATCTGCTCAATGGCAGATACATTCATCTGAAGGCTGCGGACAAAGGAACGCAGGTATTCGATCAGCCTGTCCTTGAAGATCAGAAAAGCCCTGGTCTTCATCATTTCCTCTGCCTTCACGCTGTTGAGCTCCCGCATATAATCCTGATAATTCTGGTTGAGACGGATAAAATCGCTGTTCAGGTCCTTCCACCAGCCATAGATCTCCTCCCGGGACTGTCCCAAAACCTCCTCCAGCCTGGCCAGACTGGTCCGCAGACGTTCCAGCAGGGTAGGTTCCAGGGAAGAGCCCTCCAATTGCAGATTCTCCAATCGCAGGACCATCCGCTCAATCTCCACCGCCGCATCCGACAGCTGATAGCGGAACTTCTTGTTCTTAAATTCCTCGATGGAGGCAACCTTACGGGTATCCTGCAGGGTCAGCAGATTGCCCCAGGAGGTGAGCGCCGTCAGATCCTGCTGGCACTGTTCCGGCGTATAGGAAGCAAAATAGGGATCCTCCCTCAGTTCCTCATAAACCTCCTCCTGATACATCCAATACTTGAGCTTCTCATAATTCAAATAAAAAAGCCGGATCACGGAGCGATATCTATCCGCATTCTCAACCGTCAGATATCGTGCCTCCATGACCGGCTTCAGAAGCTTCTCGTGAACCAGCATCCGCCTGCCCCTCCTGATCATATCTCTTTCTTAGCCTGTAACCCTATTCGTAATTCCGCCTGTAACTCTTTCTGTATTCCTATATCTCTATCCAGGTCTACCTGTATCCATCTGTATCCCTGTTTCCGGATCTCTGTATCTATATCTCTTCTCGACGGTGAAATCATACCATAATTCAAGAGACTTGTAAAGCAATCAATTCGTAAACCTGCAGATTCTGCGGCAGGTCAGGCAAGAGCGGGAATGCTCACTTAGCTTTCTTCCCTACTCCACTATGACTGCTAGAGAGGAAAACCCGACTGAAAATTCTTTCAACTTCTGCTTCTCATAAGAGTCGTAATGCATAATACTTTTTCTTACAATCACCCTTTACAGGCGCTCTCGGACTGTGCTATACTGAACCAAAGCATTATATTTCTTCAATTCCAGCCTTTCTGTGCATCTGATTTTCTGTAGTTCACTTCTT
>CAVLCU010000108.1:0-9449 GCA_963661545.1 Lachnospiraceae bacterium
GAGCTTGCCTGGTTTGTGGAACAAAGCAAGAGTGCCGAGGTAAGCGGTAAGCTGACGGCGGATATCGATCTGGGAAAATATACCTGGCTGAATATCAGCAGCAAGAAGGTGGAACTGGACGGAAATGGAAAAGAAATTACCGGATTGGCTGCCACCAAAGGCTTGTTTACTACCCTGGGGGGCAGTTCCTACGTGCATGATTTGACCATCCGTGGCCTTACCCAGGAGGGGGGATCGATTGCGGGCACCCTGTCCTCGAATGCGAGAATTGAGAATTGCATCAGCTATGTCAATGTAACAGGAAGCGGACGCTATGTGGGTGGTATTGCCGGTCTTGCTTATACCGGTGCTGCCATACGTAATTGTGCCAATTACGGAGATATCCAGGGATCCCAGGCTGTCGGCGGTATTGTAGGCAGTCTGAACGGAGATAATAATGTGATCAGCGGCTGCTATAATGCGGGTAATATTTCCGCATCCTCCAATAAGGCCGGTGGTATTTTCGGAGATTCCAGTGTAGGATTTGTTCTTGAAAATTGCTACAACACCGGCAGCATTTCCGGAGAGAATTCCGGAGGAATTGGGGGATATGCAAAGGGAGAGACCCATTGGAGCAGCGGGGAAACCCTGTCTACTGCCACCATCTCCAACTGCTATAGCATCGGAACAGCACCTATGAGCGCATTTGGAAGCGTTCATACAGACTCTGTTGTCATCACCAATTGCTACTATTTAAGTGAAAATGGGTCGGATGAGAATGCTACGGGACTTACCGCTGAGGAGTTAAAATCCGCCTCTACCCTGACATCCCTTGGCTCCGGCTTCAAGAAGGACGCAGGCAATGTCAATGGGGGATATCCGGTACTCTCCTGGCAGGTATCCGAAGGACCCGACCAGCCCGATGAGCCCAAGAGCGGATATACCGTTTCCGCCGCAGAAGGAGGCAGCGCTGCGATAGGAGAGACGGTGACAGCTTCTATCCAGGTAAGCAACCAGGAGGAGACGACCTACAACTCCTATGCCTTTACCGTAAGCTATGACTCCGAGAAGCTGACTTACACTGACATCAACACAGACGCCTCCGTCAAGGAGGAAAATGGCCTTCTCACCATCGTGGGCTATGGGGCAGACAAGACCTGCACCACCGACTCTATCGTCCTGACCTTTACAGGCAAGGCAGTGGGTCAAGCCAATGTGACCGTCACCAAGGCCAACATCGACAAGGCTGAGAATGTCAATGCTCAGGACGCACCTGAGGCCACCATCGCAGAGGCCAGCACTACCATAACCGTAACCGGTTACCAGGTAGCCCTCTCCGACGACTTCACAGGCGAGTCCACCGTAGATCCGGGAGCAAATTATACCTTCAAAGCCAAGGATATCCATTACGATTATGCCATCGAAGCCCAGATGGGCGGCCAGGCCGTAGAAGTGACAGACAATGGCGATGGCACCTATACCATCCAAAATGTCACAGGGGACCTGGTGATTACCGACACCAAGACCCCCAAGACCTATACCGTCACGGTAGAGGGCACCGGCAAGGATGACCTGGAGGCGGCAGCTTTTGCCACCTATCTGACGGACTACAGCTTCCGGCTGACAAAGGATGATTCCTACACCTACCAAGTATCCGTCAAGATAGAGGGCCAGGCTTATACCCCCACCCTGGGTGAGGATGCTGCCACCTATACCATAGCCGGCGCAGACGTAACGGGAGCCATTGTGGTAACCGTAGACAAGGAAGCAAAGCCCGTGACCACCACAGTGATCAACTTCACAGGCTCCGGCTCCGGAGATGTCAAGGGGGGAACACCCCAGACAGGGGACAATGGGACAGACTTTACCTTCGAGCTGAATGCTGACGAGGGCTTTACCTATACCGTGACCTTAGACGGGGCAGAGCTGACAGCGGGAGATGAGGGAAAGTATACCATCCCCGGTTCCAAACTCACAGGAGTGGCCCTTACGGTAACCGTAGAGAAGACTGCCAAGAGCGATATCCAGGTGGAGGTCTCTGAGTACATCAAGCTGAATGGCAAGACCATGTGGCTGGTAACTGCCACAGGAACCGTATCCCAGGACAAGGTACTCTCCTATGAAGGAAATGCCATGTTCTGGTCAGCCAGGTACGACGCATACTGCTACCTGGTGGTATCCGCCCAGACTCAGGATGAGCTGCAGGCAGAGGCTCCCTCCAAGGTAGCCGAGGCCTCCGCTGACAAGGTAAGCATAGCCTATGATTATGACGTCAACAAGACCGGTCTTGTGGATGTCAACGATGCACAGCTCACCTACAACATGTACAATGCCCAGTATGAGAGCTTTGACCAGGTTTCCATGCAGAAGTTCCTGGAGGCAGACGTTAACGGCGACAAGACGGTAAGTACTCTGGACGCCGCCGCTATCATCAGTTCTATGCTTGGTGCCTAAGACCCGGCATAGTCCGGCCCATGAAAAATCCCCGCCCCCTGGGGGCGGGGAAGGGAAAAGGAAAAGCCACCGGCGATCACCGGTGGCTTTTCCTTTTCCTGCAGCCGAAGCCTGATCCAGGCGAATCCGGCAGACAGCCATAAGCGCTTTATTTCGTTTTAGAGGAACAGGTAGAGTGGCAAGGCAGCTTCACCGGAATCTGGGCCAGAAGGATGGCGGCAAACATGAGGACGCAGCCCATGATCTCCCGCTGGCTCAGGGACTGACCCAGAAGAAGCCAGCCGGCCAGAACAGAGATGCAGGATTCCATGGACATAAGCAAGGATGCCACGGTGGGGTTGAGCCCCTTTTGCCCCACAATCTGCAGGGTATAGGCCACCCCGCAGGACATGACTCCCGCATAGGCAATGGGAAGCCAGGCCTCCCGGATGGCTCCCAGGGAGGTTCCCTGCTCGAAAAAAGCCATGCATAGCAAGGAGAGCAGGCCGCAGACAAAGAATTGAATGCAGGCCATCTTCACCCCTTCTACCAAGGGAGAAAAATGATCGATCACCAGGATATGGATGGAGAAGAGGAAGGCGCTGACAAACAGATAGATATCTCCCCGGGCGATGGAAAAGCTTTCATTCATGCAGAGCAGGTAGAGCCCCCACAAGGCCAATACAACGGCGATCCAGACAAAGGGGGTGGTTTTCTTGTGGAGAAAAATTCCGATGACCGGAACCAGGACAATGTAGAAGGCCGTGATAAAGCCTGCCTTTCCTACCGATGTATACATAATTCCGAATTGCTGAAAGCTGGAAGCGGAGAAAAGGCAGATGCCGCAGAGGACTCCGCCCAGGAAGAGGATTTTAGCATTCCTGTCCCTGCCTGCCTTCTTTCCCCGGGACATGAGGAAAATCACGGGAAGCAGGACAAGTCCCCCCAGGATACTTCGAACCCCATTGAAGGCAAAGGGACCCACATAGTCCATGCCCACGCTTTGGGCGACAAAGGCAACCCCCCAGATGGTGGCGGTCAACAGTAGAAGGAAGGAATGGATAATGGTTCTGTGTTTCATTGCATTTGGACTCCTTTATAAGGTCAATTAGGAAATAAATCCCTCGTTGCGAACAGAGAGAATCATAGCATTCTTTTGCGGACTTTGCAAGTCTGGGACCACAGTTTGGATGGCAGACAGACAGGTTTACTTTCTCCCATGGTTATTGTATACTGGGAAGGTGGATACAGGAGTTTGGGAATCAGCCATGAACCCGACAGGGAAAGGATAGGAGAAGAAGGATGGAAGGATGTTTTATATCGGATTTGATCTCCAGGGAGGAGATGAAGCAGGCCATGCAGGACCTGGATATGGGCCTTGAGACCCTGCGTTTTGGCATTGGCATGAATCTGGATGATCTGGACCATCAGGTGGAGGAAGCGAGAGAGGAATTGGCCTGGTATGGGAATCCCCCCCTGTCCATCCATGGGCCTTTTCTGGATCTGAATCCCATGAGCTTCGACAGCCGTATCCGTCAGGCTACCATAGACCGCTTTCAACAGGCTTATGAGGCTGCTCAGAGGCTGGGGGCGGAGAAGATTGTCTACCATACCTGCCGGGTGCCTGCCACCATCTTTCTCCAGGGCTGGGGGGCTCGCATGGTGGATTTCTGGAATGAATTCCTGGAGGACAAGTCCGGGATTGCCATTTGCATGGAAAATGTCTTTGATCCGGAATATACGGGGATTCTGGAGGTAGCAAAAGGAGTCTCCCATCCGGATTTCGGCCTTTGCCTGGACATTGGCCATGCCCATTGCTTTTCCCAGGCTTTGGTGATGGAGTGGGTGGAGGCCCTGGCCGGTTACATCCGCCATGTCCACATCCATGACAACGATGGAAGCAGAGATGCTCATTGGGGGCTGGGCAGGGGCAATATCCCCCTGGAGCAGGTCCTTCCTGCCCTCCATCAGGCGAATCCGGAGATGACCTGGACCATAGAATGCAACTCTCTGGAAGACATATGCAGGTCTGCAGACTATCTATCCGGCATTCTGGCTTAGGCTTCCCGAAGGAAAACTGTGAAAAATGCACAAGACCTCCCTGCTCACACTTGTCTAAAATACTGCTCAAAACCAGGATGAACCGGTTGACATTGGTGATTTTGTATGGTACAATGGCTTCAGAAATTGAACATCTGCCTACGACGCTAGTAGACATATGGATGATACCTGAGACGTTGTTATGTCCGGGCTTGCTCTGTGTACAGTAGCACAGGGTAGCCGGGACTTTTTTTGTTTCTGCTTTCATTCGTGGTGATGGCGGCCTCAGCCGCCATGGACGTTTACTCTGAATGCCCCGGAGGATAAGGAAGGGAGGAAGAGCTCTTGGAAGAATTCATACTTAAGCCCCGTATCTATATGGGAAAGGGTGGATTGGATCAGGTCTTGTCCGGCTTAAAACGCGCCTTTATTATAACTGATCGATTTGTTAATGAAAGTGGGATGGTCTCCTATCTGACCAGGCCCATGGAGGAACAGGGGATCTGCTATGAGATCTTTTCGGAGGTTCGGCCGGATCCGGACATCGCAACCGTGGCCAAGGGGATGGAAAGACTTGTGGATTTCAAGCCCCAGATTTTGTTTGCTCTGGGGGGAGGTTCTCCTATTGATGCGGCAAAGGCTGTGCGTTGGCTTGCGATCAAAAGTGGGCTGACGGAACCCATCCCCTTTGTTGCTATCCCTACCACCAGCGGAACCGGGTCCGAGGTCAGCCGTTTTACTGTCATCAGCGATCCCCAAAGGGCGGCAAAATATCCCTTAATTTCTGATCAGGTCCTTCCGGATGCCACCATACTGGATGCGGAGCTGGTCAAGATGCTTCCCCGATCTGTGACGGCGGATACGGGAATTGACGTGCTGACCCATGCCATCGAGGCCTTTGTGTCCAAGGGGGCGGATGATTTCACGGATGCAGTGGCGGAAAAAGCCTTGAAGTTGGTTCGCAGCAACCTGCTAAAGGTATATAAGAACCCGGAGGACCTGCAGGCCAGGCAAAGGATGCATCATGCCTCCTGTCTGGCAGGTATCGCTTTCAGCAATGCCGGATTGGGTCTGGTTCACAGCATGGCTCATACCATGGGTGGCCATTTTCATATCCCCCATGGGAGAGCCAATGGGGTTTTGCTTCCCTATGTGATGGCCTTCAACGCAGGCTGCTATGACAAGCTGACCCCGGTGGCCGCCAGATATGCGAAAATTGCCAGGTTACTTCGGCTGGAAGGCCCCAGCATCCGTCAAAGCACCTTCAGCCTGGTGCGGACGGTGAAACAATATGTCCGCCAGCTTCATATTCCGGATACCATCCAGGCAGCCGGAATCGGCGAGGGATTATTTGAGGAGGCCTTAGAGGAGATGGCCCAGGCGGCTCTGGCGGATGCCTGCACCAGAACCAATCCCAGGACCTGCGATGTCGCAGACATCAAGGGGATCTTCCGCCGGGCTTACAGCGGAAAGCTTATCTGACGGGAGGGGGAAGAGACCATGTACGAGGACAAGAAGGAACGCATTATTCAGGAATTTGTGCCTGGCAAGCAGGTCACATTGGCTCATGTGATTCCTCATCCGGTGGAAGCCTTATATGGCAAGATGGGCTTGATAGAGGCCAGGGGAGCCATCGGTATTTTCACCATAACTCCCAGCGAGGGTGCCATTATTGCGGCGGATGTGGCCAGCAAGGCAGCGGATATTACCATTGGGTTTGTAGACCGCTTCAACGGTTCCCTGATTATCACCGGGGATGTCTCAGCCGTGGAGGAGGCACTTCGGGATGTCATGAATGTCCTGTGCGACTCCATGGGCTTTGCCCGGGCTCCGGTTACCAGATCCTGACAGGAGGTTGGCGGGTGGAAGAAGGGAAGATGAAACGGGTCATTTTAATCGGACCCTCCCGGGCGGGCAAGACAAGCCTTTGCCAATATATCGGCCAGGAGGATCTGGTCTATAACAAAACCCAGGCGGTTGAGATTGTAAACGGCAACATGATTGATACACCGGGAGAGTATCTGGAACGGACATCCATGCGGGGAGCCCTGATTGTTACGGCAGTAGACGCGGATTTGATTGTTTTGGTTCAGCCGGTGAATGCGGCCATGAATATGTTTCCCCCGGGATATTCCAGCAGCTTTGCCAAGCCCTGTATCGGGGTTGTGACCAAGGCGGATCTGGGGGATGCCCGGCAGGTTGAGAAAGCGGTGAGGTATTTAAAGACAGCTGGCGCCAGGCAGGTCTTTGTGACCTCCAGCTATGAAGGGACAGGATTTGACGATTTTCTGGAATACTTGAAGTTGAGCCGGCCATAGGATGACGATGGAGTCAGGGTGGGCTGACAAAGAAGGAGAGTATAGCATATGCGAGTAATTATTGCAGATGATGAACCCATTATCCGGATGGATTTGAGGGAGATTCTGGAGAAGAATGGCTACGACGTAGTAGCCGAGGCATCGGATGGATTTGATGCGGTGGAGGATTGCAAGAAGAAAAATCCGGATCTGGTCATCCTGGATGTGAAGATGCCCCTTTTGGATGGCATCACCGCTGCCAGAATTATCACAGAAGAGAATCTGAGCAGTACTGTGGTTTTGCTGACTGCTTATGGGGATAGGCAGTTTGTGGAATCAGCCAAAAAAGCCAATATCAGCGGCTACTTTGTGAAGCCGGTGGATGAGCGAACCTTGATTCCCGGACTGGAGATTATGATCGATCGCAATCTCAAAATGAAGCGTTTGGAACAGGAATACAGGAATGTGAGCAAGCGTCTGGAGAGCAGAACTGTGGTGGAGCAGGCCAAGGGCTTGCTCATGAGCAGCAGGGGATATTCCGAGCAGGAAGCCTTTGATCATATTCGAATGATCAGCAAAAGCAAAAATATTTCTATGAAAAGGGTTGCGGAGATCATAATGATGCGAAGGGGAAGATAGTATGCAAAAGGACATTGAGCGACTCTGTCGGGAATATACCGACCTGACAGAGGAGGAAATCCAGGTCATTCAAATGATGGCCCTGGTCCTCCAGCCCCTGGCCAATCTGGAGGATGTCGATATGTTTATCGATTGTCCCTGCCGGGAGGGTGATGCGATTGTTGTGGCAGAGGCCAACCCTGAGGAGGCAGTATCTTCTTACAAGGGCAGCGTTGTGGGCATGCTGGCCAAGGCGGAAAATGAGCCTGCGGTAGCCAGAACCTTGCATCTGGGGATTGCCACCAAGCATATGCGGGCCAGAACCCAGGAGGACAATTGCACTATTCAGGCTGTGGAACCCATCCGGTATGGGAATCGGGTCATTGCCGCCTTGATCCGGGAGAAAAGTATTTCGGAGGAAGAGGAAGGAAGGCAGGATGGTCAGGAAGGCCGAACCGGGACGGAGAATTGGGAAAATCTGGAGAATCGGGTGGGATATGGTGCCGTAGAGATTCCCATCTACCACATGCTAAGTGACGGGGAGTGGCTGACGGAGAGTATTGATGAGGGTCTGATCCTGGTGGGTCACAATGGAAGGGTGATCTTTCGCAACCTCTATGCCAAGCGATTGTTTCAGAAGCTGGGTTTTGTATCCGATATTCTGGGACAAAAGTATAAGAATATCTGCCTGACAGAGTGGAAGGAGCAGGGGGACCATGTGGAGACTCTCAGAGAGGTGAGCTGCGGCAATTATTACCTCTGGGTTCGCCGAATCCCGGTGAAGAAGCAAGGGGAGATCGCCTCCGCAGTCATCATCCGGGATATTACCTGGAACCGGGAGCAGGAGAAGAATCTCATCCTCAAGTCCAAGGCCATCCAGGAGCTGAGCCACAGGGTCAAGAATAGTCTGCAGACAGTGGTATCCCTCCTTCGTCTCCAGAGCAGGAGAACGGAGAATGAGGATGCCAGGCGGATTCTGGAAGACAGCCTGAATCGAATCTTCTCTATCTCCGCCGTCTATGAGCTTCTGGCTGGAGCCAGGGAGGATTGGATTAGTCTGAGGGAGACCCTGAATATGGTCAGGAACAATGCGGTCCAATCCTTTACCGGACCGGATTTTCGCCCCCAGATTCAACTGGAGGGGGATGATGTGATGGTGCTCTCGGACATCGCCACCTCGGTGGCTTTGGCGGTCAATGAACTGGTGCAAAATGCTCTAAAATACGCCTTTGCCGGCCAGCGGGAGGGCACCATCGTGATTGAGATTAAGTCCGGCCGGGTCTATTCCCAGATTACCATCAGGGATAATGGCAAGGGCATCTCCCTGGAAAAGGAGAGAAGACAGGGGCTGGGCTTGAGCATCGTGAAATCCCTGGTGGAGGACAAGCTTCACGGGAAGCTGCGGATTCGCTCCACAGAGGCCGGAACCAACGTTCGCTTTGAATTTATCAATGATACCATGGATTTCGTCAGTATAGAAAAGGAAAAGCAGCATGAAGGAAGAGATTCTAAGCGTAGGGATTGATATCGGTACCTCTACTACCCAGCTGATTTTCAGCCGCCTGACCATTGTGAATCTGGCCAGCAGCTATACGGTACCTCGTATCAGCATCGTGGATAAGGAGGTTATCTATCGGAGTGATATCTATTTTACCCCCCTCAAATCTCAGACAGAGATCGATGCAGACCGGGTGCGGGAGATCATCCGCAAGGAATACCAGAAAGCTGGCATGCAGCCCTCGGATCTGAAAACCGGTGCCGTCATCATTACGGGAGAGACAGCCAGAAAGGAAAATGCCAACAAGGTGTTGGAAACCTTAAGTGATATGGCGGGAGACTTCGTGGTGGCCACAGCGGGGCCGGATCTGGAATCCGTACTCTCCGGAAGGGGAGCGGGAGCAGACCGGATCTCTGAGGAAAGGCGGGAGGTGGTAGCCAATATTGATATTGGGGGAGGAACCAGCAACATTGCCTTCTTTCAGAAGGGTGTGGTGCAGGGAACCAGCTGTCTGGATATCGGGGGGCGCCTGATTCAGGTAGACAAGGGTAGGATTACCTATATTTTCCCCAAGATTCAGGAAC
>CAVLCU010000109.1:0-9348 GCA_963661545.1 Lachnospiraceae bacterium
TATTACAAGGGTATTGAATACGGCGTACAACAGAAGTCAGGATGCAGCTTTTTCCGGACATGTCCATCAGACGATTGAATAGTATATCGCAAAGCTGCGCCGTGAGGTAAAGGCAACTCCACCGGTTACGGCACGCCGAACGGTAACTTCATCAATGTCGGCTGCATGATGCCGTATATGGATTACACGCCGAGAACACTGGATGAGATTATAGAAGGAGATGCAAGGTATCATGAAGAAAATCCCGACGCTCTTTGAGCGGGTATTTGACAACCACCATAAAGTGGGAATTAACAACAAGGTCCACCCCGGCATGGAATGGGTTCTGGGGGGAGAAGGCATAGCAACCGAAAAAATCGACGGCAGCTGCTGCGCAGTGCTAGGCGGAGTTTTCTACAAAAGATACGATGCAAAGCGCGGCAAGATTCCGCCGGCGAATGCGATTCCCTGCTGCGATCCGGACTCTATAACCGGTCATTGGCCGCACTGGGTTCCCGTGGACGAGAGCGACAAGAGCAATATCTGGTTCATGGAAGCCTATCGCAATGCCGGCTGCCCTACGGAGGAAGGCACTTACGAAGCAATCGGTCCGCATTTTCGTGCAAATCCATATGGACTTGAAAAAGATGTGATCGAGAAACACGGTATTCGCGTTTTGCCGGATGTGCCGAAAGATTTCGAGGGAATTCGTGATTACCTTGAGCAGCACAATATCGAGGGCATTGTATTTTGGAAGGATGAACAGCCGCAGTGCAAGATTAAGCGCAGCGATTTCGGGTTTCCGTGGGGAGAATGACAGGTACCATCTGCTCAGTCGCCTGATTTGAAATCGGACAGCTTTCCTGTTGCGGACATGCATAATCGCTGACTGTAAAGGCCGAAATATAAGTGCATCGTATTTTGGCCTAAAACCGATTGATTTCTTCCTGCTCTTAGGCTATAATAAAGGGACATCGTATTTTGGCCTAAAGGAGGCGGAGCAATGTATATTGAGAGACAGCTTGAAAAGAAGTTTATTGCAGTCAATGAGGAGTACGCTTGCGTGCTGCTGACCGGCCCGCGCCAGGTCGGAAAATCCACTATGCTGCGGCACCTGATGGAGGGAACGGCACGAGCCGAGGTTTCGCTGGACGATTTGGAGGAGCGCAGGCTTGCCAAAACCGATCCTGCCATGTTCTTGAAGCTGCATCCCGCGCCGGTTCTTATCGATGAGGTTCAGTATGCACCGGAGCTGTTTTCGTATATCAAGATCGCCGTGGATAACGGCGCTGTCGCCGGCTCCTATTGGCTGACCGGTTCCCAGGCGTATCGTCTGATGGAGCTGGCACAGGAGTCGCTAGCCGGAAGAACTGCGATTCTTCATATGTCCGCACTGTCACAGTCGGAGCTTTGCGCAGTGGAGGTTTCGCCCTTTTCGTTGGAGTTGGATGAGTTGCAGAAGCGCAAGGCGCTGCTTTCCCCTGCTACACCGAACGAAATCTATCAAAGGATTTGGGACGGTGCGCTTCCCGGTCACAGGAGCGGCAAATATAAAGACCGGGATGTCTTTTACAGCAGCTATATTCAGACCTATATTGACCGGGATGTGACCACCGACATTCCTGGCGTGGATAAGGTGATGTTTGCGGACTTCATTCGTGCTGCCGCCTGCAGAAGCGGCCAGATGCTGAACCTGCATGACATCGCCGGGGATGTGGGTGTCAGTGATGATACCGCTAAACGATGGATGAAGGAGCTTGAAAAATCAGGGATCGTGTTCTTCCTGCACCCCTACTCCAACAACCTGTTGAAGCGAACGATCAAAACGCCGAAGATGTATTTCTTCGATACAGGGCTGGTCTGCTATCTGACTCGGTACTCAAGCCCTGAAATTCTGATGAACGGTGCGATAAACGGAGCGATCTTAGAAAACTATGTTGTATCGGAAATCATCAAGACCTACAGCAACAGCGCCAAGGACTGCCTGCTGCATTATTACCGGGACAAGAACAGCAATGAGATCGACTTAATTATGGAGAGCGACGGTCAGCTGCATCCCATCGAGATCAAAAAAAGCATCAACCCGCCCACACAAATTATGGACGCTTTCAAGCTGCTCGACAAGGCCTCCGTACCGAGAGAAACAGGCGCGATCATCTGCCTTCGGGAGACATTGAGCGCAATCGACAGCAGCACATACATTGTCCCCGTTTGGATGATCTGATTTCGTTCCAAAAATAAACCTGAATTATCCTGAATTATTCATGGCTATAGATTTCGTTCAGAAATCTCACCGCTCATAAATTTATGATGACATTCTCAACCGCAAAATCAGAAGAGTTATCCACAAAAGGGCAGACTATCCCCTCTGTCATCGAATACCGCGTTTGAGATTGTCAGGGTTCATGGGTTACTGCCTATTCCAGCTGCGGCCGCAATTGCCGGATGTTTGACAGGGTTTCATAAAACTCCCATTTGTATGGACAGCTGCTGCACAGCTTTCCTCACAGGCGTTGTATAGGTTCGGAGAGGCGAATCCACTGTCGCCGTGCAGGTACAACGGCAGTGACGGATAGGTTCCCGCAGGCAGTCTGAGTTTTGGCCGTATGCAGCAGAGGACTATATCCGCGAGATGGAAGGCAAGGGAGGGTATCAAGTATGAGTGAATATGACGATATCATCAACCATCCCCACCATGTGTCCCCAAAGCGTCCCCCCATGTCCATGGAGGATCGAGCAGCCCAGTTTTCCCCCTTTGCTGCCCTGACGGGTTATGATGCTGCGGTGGAGGAGACGGCGAGGCGGAGGAATCAGCAGGTGGAGAGGGAGGAACATGAGGGAGGATTGTGAAACCGCATACGTATATAGCAATTGATCTGAAATCTTTCTATGCATCGGTAGAATGCCGGGAGCGGGGCTTGGATCCCCTGGATACCAACCTGGTGGTGGCGGATGAGAGCCGGACAGATAAGACCATCTGTCTGGCTGTTACCCCTGCCTTGAAATCCTACGGGATTCCGGGTCGGGCTCGTCTCTTTGAGGTGAAGCAGAAGGTTCAGGCAGTCAATGCCGGACGGAGGCAGAAGCTGGGAGGCCGGGACTTTTCCGGAGTCTCTCAGTTTGCTTCAAAATTGCAAGAGGATCCGACTTTGGCTTTGGATTTTCTGATCGCACCCCCCCGGATGGCTTATTATATGGAATATAGCACAAGGATCTATTCCATTTATATGAAATATGTTGCGCAGGAGGATGTCATCGTTTATTCTATTGATGAGGTCTTCATCGATGTGACCCCCTACCTGGACACCTACGGTTTATCCCCCCGGGCTCTGGCGATGAAAATGATCCTGGAAGTGCTGGAAACCACTGGCATTACGGCCACGGCGGGCATCGGCACCAATCTCTATCTGTGCAAGGTGGCCATGGATGTGATGGCCAAGCATATCCCGGCGGATGAAAATGGCGTCCGTATTGCCGAGCTGGATGAGAGGACCTACCGGCAGGAGCTCTGGTCCCACCGGCCCATTACGGATTTCTGGCGGGTGGGACGAGGAACTGCCGGAAAACTGGCTTCCTGCGGCATCTATACCATGGGGGATGTGGCCCGCTGTTCGGAGCAGAATGAAGACCTGCTGTATCAGCTCTTCGGGAAGAATGCGGAGCTTTTGATCGACCATGCCTGGGGCTGGGAGCCCTGCACGGTGGCGGCAGTCAAGGCTTATCGGCCGGAGAATAATAGCATCAGCTCCGGCCAAGTGCTGCATTGTCCCTATGATGCAAAAAAGGCCAAGCTGGTACTGAGGGAAATGGCGGATGCCCTGTCCCTGGATCTGGTGGAAAAGAAGCTGGTGACAGACCAGATCGTGATCACGGTGGGGTATGATATCGAGAACCTGACAGACCCCAGGCGGCGAGAAAGGTATCAAGGTGAGGTGGTGACAGACCCTTATGGCAGGCAGGTGCCCAAGCATGCCCGGGGAACGGCCAACCTGGAGGGTTTCAGCTCCTCCACACAGAAGCTTTTGGAAGCCGTATCGGCCTTATATGACCGGATCGTGGACAAGAATCTCCTGATTCGCAGGATGAATCTTACTGCCAATCATGTGATAGAGGAGGGGGCCGCTCCGAAGCAGGAGGAGACCTATGAGCAGCTGGATCTCTTTACGGATTATGAGGCCGAGGAGGCAAGGAAACAGGCAGAGACCCAGAAGCTGGAGCGGGAGAGAAGGCTGCAGGAGGCAGCCATCCGCATCAAGAAAAGGTTTGGCAAGAATGCCATCCTCAAGGGGATGAATCTGCAGGAGGGTGCCACCGCCAGGGACAGGAATTCCCAGATCGGAGGCCACAAGGCCTGAGGGACTGTGACGGGCAAAAGGTCTGACGGGCTGGGAGGGAAAGCCGGTGACGGACATAAGGTCTAAGCGGCAAGAGAAAAGAGGAAAGAGGAAAGGGCAGAGAGATGATCTTAGAACTTAGAAATATCGAAAAGTCCTTTGGAACAAAGAGGGTTCTGACCGGGGTGTCCTTCCGGGTGGAGGGCGGCAAGGCCTTTGGCCTCCTGGGCAGAAACGGTGCGGGCAAAACCACAGCCATTCGTATTTTAATGAATGTATTTCCCGCCAACCGTGGAGAGGTGATGGTGGACGGCCAGCCGATGGACTATGATAAGGTCAGTATCGGCTATCTTCCGGAAGAAAGGGGTTTGTATCCCAAGAAGCTGATCATCGACCAGCTGACCTATTTTGCGGAATTGAAGGGAATGAGCCGCAGGGCTGCCGTGCGCTCCATTGATGCCTGGCTGGAACGACTGGATATGACGCAATACCGCAACAAGCGGCTGGATACCCTGTCCAAGGGGAATCAGCAGAAGATTCAGCTCATTACCGCCCTGGCCCATGATCCGGATATCGTAATTCTGGATGAGCCGTTTTCCGGCCTGGATCCCGTCAATGCCATGCTTTTGAAGGAGGTGGTCAAGGAGCAGATCGCCAAGGGTAAGATTGTGCTCTTCTCCAGCCACCAGATGAGCTATATCGAAGAATTTTGCGATAGCATAGCGATTCTCAACCAGGGTCTTGTGGCCTTGCAGGGGGACTTGCATGATATCAAGCGAGACTATCCCAGGGATCGTCTCCTGGTTCGGACAGAGAACCCGGCAGCGATTCTTGCCGCCTATGGTTCCTCCTGCACCCTTATGGACAACAAGGACCTGATCATCCGCCTTGCTGAAGCATCCGACAAGAAAGCGGTCATGGCTGATCTGGTGAAAGCTTATGATATCGATGGGGTCAAGGTCTATGAACCATCGCTGAATGACATTTTTATCCAGTATGCAGGTCATGCCGGGGAAGAGGGGTGAAATCATGAAGCAGTTTGGAACCATATGGAAATTCGAGATGAAATCCTTTCTCAAGAATAAAATATTCATCGGAACTACTCTGTTTTTAGTGGCACTGATTGCCGTGCTTATGTTCTTTCCCCGGATCAAGGCTCTGTTTGATACCGGTGCCGGCGGTGATACCGCAGGAGCCGCCCCTGCTGACCGCCCTGTGATGCTGATTCAGGCAGAGGATGAGACCCAGCTGGAGGGACTGAGAGAGGCCTTTGCCGCAGCTTTTCCGGATTATGAGGTGGAGAGCAGCCAGGAGGAGCTCAGCCTCATCCAGGACCGGATTACCTCCGGTCAGGCAGAATGCGCCTTTGTCCTGAGAGGGACTACCGCTTTTACCTATTATGTGGATAACCTTTCCATGTATGATGCTAATACGGAGATTGCCAGCGAAGTTTTGAAGCAGTTTGTTCAGGTGACCGCTATGAGAGACAGCGGAATGTCTGCGGAGGAGGTCGCAGATGTCATGGGGCTTGAGATCCAGGGGCAGACGGAAAGCCTGGGCAAGGATCAGATGCAGAATTTCTTCTATACCTACATTATGATCTTTGCTTTGTATATGGTGATCCAGCTCTATGGCCAGATGATCGCCACCAATGTGGCTACGGAAAAAAGCTCCCGTGCTATGGAGCTTTTGATTACCAGCGCCAAGCCCACCTCCATGATGTTTGGCAAGGTGCTGGCCTCCTGCCTGGCAGGATTTGTGCAGATCCTTGCGGTCTTTGGATCCGCCCTGGTCTTTTACAACCTGAATGAGACCCAATGGGAGGGAAATCCGATCGTGAAATCGATATTCAACATCCCGCCGGTGCTTCTGGGCTATATGCTGGTCTTCTTCGTCCTGGGTTTCCTGAGCTATGCCTTTATGTACGGAGCAGTGGGTTCCACCGCCTCCAAGGTAGAAGATATCAATACCTCGTCCCTGCCCATCACCCTGCTCTTCGTCATTGCCTTCCTAGTGGTTGTTTCCTCCATGAGTTCCGGATATGTGGATAACACGGCCATGCTTGTATGCTCCTACCTGCCCTTTACCTCCCCCATGGCCATGTTCACCAGGATTGCCATGAGTACCGTGGCCTGGTATGAGATTGCCCTCTCCATCGGGATCCTGATTGGTTCTACCATCGGCATTGGCCTGCTGTCCGCCAAGATCTACCGGGTCGGGGTTCTGCTGTACGGAACTCCCCCCAAAATCACCAATATCATCAAGGCAGTGTGGAAGGCCTGAAGGTCAGGTTATGGGAAGGGTGAAAAGGAGGGAAAGGATGGAAAGGACGGAAGCAAGGCTTGAGAGCTGCAGGGATTTCCTGCGGGGTAAGACGGATCTGGTTCCTGAGATTGGGCTGGTTCTGGGTTCCGGTTTGGGCAATTATGCGGATCAGATGGAGGTGGTGGCAGAGATTCCCTATGCAGAGATAGAGGACTTTCCTCAGACAGGGGTTCCGGGACATGAGGGAAAGTTTGTCTTTGGCAGGATCGGAGGGAAGCGGCTGCTGGTCATGAAGGGAAGAGTCCATTACTATGAGGGCTACGACATGGAGGATGTGGTGCTCCCCATCCGTCTGATGGGGATGCTGGGAGCCCGAATCCTGATCCTGACCAACGCAGCAGGGGGAATCCATCCCTCCCTGGAAGCTGGTGACTTGATGCTGATCGAGGATCAGATTGCCTCCTTTGTTCCCAGCCCCCTGCGGGGGCAGAATCCGGACAGCCTGGGGCCCCGCTTTCCGGATATGAGCCAGATCTACGATCCCGCTCTCAAGGAAGTGGCCAGAAGGGTGGCGAAGAAGCAGGGGATAGCACTGAAAAGCGGCATCTATCTGCAGGCTCCCGGACCCAATTACGAATCACCGGCAGAAGTCAGGATGTACGAAAGATGCGGCGCCGATGCCCTTGGAATGAGCACAGCCTGTGAGGCCGTGGCGGCGAAGCATATGGGAATGAGGATTCTGGGCATCTCCTGTATTTCCAATAAGGCCGCCGGACTCGGTCAGCGTCCCCTCAATCACCGAGAGGTGCAGGAAGCCGCCCAAAGGGTGAGTTCTTCCTTTGAAGGGCTGGTCACCGGAATTGTGGGAGAATGTAATACATAGAAAAAGTTGGTTATCAATGAGGGCCAAGTGGGGCAAAAGACCTGCGCCATAAGTTCCTGCTGGCGCAGGATTGCAATGCCGAGGAATTGACAGAGGACAAACTGCTGCTTTGGAGGTGCCAATAAAAGTATTGACCTGGACTTAGGTTTAGGGTGTATAGTAAAAGCAAACCATCTGGGAAGGCCGGCTGCAAGGCCGACAGAAAGGAGCTGCTATGTATTTTGAAGAAGTAAAGAAAAAACTGGGCTTTGGCTGTATGCGCCTGCCGATGAAGGAGGGCGAGGTGGATCTGGAAGAGATGAAGCGTATGGTGGACTATTTTCTGGACCATGGCTTCAACTATTTCGATACGGCTCATGGTTATCTGGAAGGTAAAAGTGAGCTGGCCTTGAAGGAATGTCTGACCAGCCGTTATCCGAGAGACAAGTTTCTGCTGACGAATAAGCTGTCCTCAGATTTCTTTCAAACCGAGGAGGAGATCCGGCCCTATTTTGAAAAAGAGCTGGAAGCCTGCGGGGTAGACTACTTTGATTTCTTCCTGATGCATGCACAGAACGCGGAATATTTTGCAAAATACAAGCAATGTCATGCCTACGAGAGGGCACTGGAATTGAAAAAAGAGGGAAGGATCCGCCATTTTGGGATTTCCTTCCATGACAAGGCTCAGGTTCTGGAGCAGATCCTGACCGAGTATCCCCAGATTGAGGTGGTACAGATCCAGTTTAACTATGTAGATTACGAGGATCCGGCCATCGAGAGCCGCAAATGCTATGAGGTCTGCCGTAAGCACGGCAAACCGGTCATCGTCATGGAACCGGTCAAGGGGGGCAACCTGGTCAACAACCTGCCGGAAAAGGCCAGGAAAGTCCTTGACGACCTGCAGGGCGGCAGCCCGGCCAGCTATGCAATCCGTTTTGCCGCCAGCTTCGATGGTATCATGATGGTACTCTCCGGTATGGGCAATCTGGCAATGATGGAGGATAATGTCAGCTTCATGAAAGACTTCCTCCCCCTGTTCGATAGGGAAAAGGCAGCCATCCGGGAGGTCTGTGAGATTTTCCGGGCCCAGGGACTGATCCCCTGCACCGGCTGCCATTACTGTACCGACGGATGTCCCCGGCAGATCCCAATCCCGGATCTCTTCGCCTGCCTGAATGCGAAAAAGAACTTCGGGGATTGGAACTCCAATTTCTATTACCAGGTATATACCAAGCACAAGGGGAAGGCCTCCGACTGTGTCAAATGCGGCAAATGCGAACACAGCTGCCCCCAGCATCTGACAATCAGAGACCTCCTGGAGCAGGTGGCAGAGACATTTGAGAAGAAGGAAGCGTAAAGCACAGGCAGAGGAGATTTTGGCCGGGCCTTGTCACGCATCCTGGTAGGCCAGTATCTGAAAACGAGGGCATCCAGAAACAGATGAACTTCTCCTTCCTGATGGTATCCTATTTGCTATATGAGCGGATACCGGGATGAATAGTCGCCACTAGAGCAAAGACGATATTGACAGTTGTCATCCAATCAAGTAGAATGAGAGACAAGTAAAGTGTGAGTGCCGTTTCCCGGCGGAGGTCTATGCGGGGAGACGGAGAATAGAGAATCGGGTGAGAAGCCCGGACGGTACCGCCACTGTAAGCGTGGAGGAAGTACACGAGGCGAGAGCCAGCCATTCAAGTTTTGGAGAAGGCGTGTATGACCGATGATGCGCGAGTCAGGAGACCTGCTCAGACTGTTACCTGCTGGTTTGCGAGGAATGAGATCAGCGGGCTTTTTGGAGTGGAAAACCGGCCACGACAGTTATCTTGTCGAGGCCGGTTTTTTGTGGATCAACGATGGTTTGGGTGTCAAAACACCCAAACCTTTGGTTACACGGATTGTTCCGTGCTA
>CAVLCU010000110.1:0-9251 GCA_963661545.1 Lachnospiraceae bacterium
GCTTGCACAGCTGCGCAGACATCGGACGGGCAAGCCGATATCCGCAAGTAGGACGATAGTCCGGATTGCGGATACCGGCGGCAGCTGCGGGAACGCGTAGCGCGGAGCAGCTGGCTTTCATTTGTGGTGGTGGCGGCGTCAGCCGCCATGGACGTTTACTGTCTTCTTATTGAGGGGGCAGCTTGAAGGAGCTTTTCAGAGAAACGATACGGTTAAAGACCAGCTTGCCGGGAGCCGAGTCCCTGGCATCCACGCAGAAGAAGCCATTTCTCACAAACTGGAAGCTGTCATAGGCCTCCGCCTGCGCCAATCCGGGCTCCAGACAGCAATCTTTCAACACCGTCAAAGAATTGGGATTGATATTCATGGTCCCGTCCTCGTTATATACTCCCTTCTCCTCATCTATGAGATTCTCATATAAGCGGCACTCTGCCCGAATGGCGTGGGGCGCCGACACCCAATGAATGGTTCCCTTCACCTTGCGGCCATCCGGACTGCAGCCACCTCTGCTTTGGGGATCATAGGTACAATGTACCACTGTCACATTCCCCTGGGCATCCTTCTCAAAGCCGGTGCATGTTACAAAATAAGCGTTCATCAGCCGCACTTCATTGCCGGGGAAGAGGCGGAAATACTTCCGGGGCGGTTCTTCCATGAAGTCCTCTCTCTCGATATAGAGTTCCCGGGAGAAGGGAATTCTCCGCATGCCCAGGCCCTCATTCTCCAGATTATTGGGAACCTCCAGCTCCTCTGTCTGATCCTGGGGATAATTATCAATCACCAGGCGAATGGGCTGCAATACTGCCATAACCCTGGACCTCTTCAGCTTCAAATCCTCCCGGATACAATATTCCAGCATGGCATAATCCACAGAGCTGTTGGCCTTGGACACCCCACACAAATCTACAAAACGACGGATAGAGTCCGGGGTAAAGCCCCTTCTGCGCAGGGCAGCGATGGACACCAGTCTGGGATCATCCCAGCCATCCACAGTTCCTTCCTCCACCAGCTTCTTGATATATCTCTTTCCCGTCACCACATTGGTCAGATAAAGCTTGGCAAATTCAATCTGCTTGGGGGGCTTTGGATATTCCAGTTCCCTTACCACCCAGTCATACAGGGGTCTGTGATCCTCAAATTCCAGGGTACAGATGGAATGGGTCACTCCCTCAATGGCATCCTCAATGGGATGGGCGAAATCATACATAGGATAGATACACCAGGCATCTCCCGTATTCTGGTGGTGCATATGGGCCACCCGATAGATGACCGGATCCCGCATATTAATATTGGGAGAAGCCATATCTATCTTGGCGCGCAGTACCCTGCTGCCATCCGGATATTCTCCCTCCTTCATCCTCTGGAAGAGTTCCATATTCTCCTCCACACTGCGGTTCCGATAGGGGCTTTCCTTCCCCGGCTCGGTCAGGGTCCCTCTGTAGTCCCGAATCTCCTCCGCAGACAGATCGCAGACAAAAGCCTTGCCCTTCTGAATCAGCTTCACAGCTGCCTCATACATCTGTTGAAAATAGTTGGAGGCAAAATAGAGATGGTCTCCCCAGTCTGCTCCCAGCCACTGGATATCCTTCTTAATCGACTCCACAAATTCCCACTTTTCCTTCGTGGGATTGGTGTCGTCAAAGCGCATATGAAATTCCCCGTGATATTCCTGAGCCAATCCGTAATTCAGCAGAATGGACTTGGCATGCCCAATATGCAGATAACCATTGGGCTCCGGAGGAAACCGGGTACATACCGTATCATAGACTCCCTCTGCCAAGTCCTTCTCAATGATCTGTTCAATAAAATTCCTGGAAACTACTTCCTGTTCCATGAGCCGCTCCTCCTCCGGCATATCCTCCGAAAGACCGGCTCCCAGCCTCTTTCAAAAGATATCATGATGTGTTATAAACACCATAATATCATAATTCATATAAATTTCAAAGATTTTTTTCACATGGCATTCACCACGGCAGCCGTGTGGGACAAGCCCTGATAGTTGGTTTTTTCATTCACCAGGCAGATTTCCGCACAGACAGAAGTATCAGCCAGATTGACCCATGCTGCGGAATCGTAACCTCCTTCCTCCCTGGACAGAGACACATCCACATTGGTGTCCTCGCTCTTTATCTCCACCAGGCTGTAGCGGCTGACCTCCAGCTCCCGGACCTCATACAGATAGGGAATCGGCAGGTTGTGGAAGGTATAACTGAGGGAATAGCCTTTCCCCTCTTCTCTCATTTTTTCAGCTTCCTCCCTGGTAAAATGGAAGGTATGGTAGAAGACCAGCCTCTGCCCGGTAGCATTGATTCCCCGAATCTGAACCTGGAAAATGGGATCTCCGTGGGCCCAGAGAATTTCCTCCTCCCGGATGGTTTTCGTGATGGTCAATTCCCCCTCCGGTACCGTGATGGTCTGATCCTCATCCCCCAGGTCCGAATGATCTGCCACCTTCGTATCTTCCCAATAGAGCTCTTCCGTCACAACAATCCTTCGACCTGCCATGCCCTCTGGGTTCAGGGGAAGGGTAACCGTAAGGCTGCCTGTGGAGGCAGCAGGGGTAAAGCTTTTTGTTACCATCCTGTCCTTGCCATCTTGCTGAATCACTTCTCCTGTATCCGGATCCCGAAGATAGGCTTTCAAGGTATATTCTCTTCCCTCTGTCAGATTTTCGTAGGACAGCAGATCGGTAACCGCCTGCTTTTTCAGGGAAAAGGAAGCCTTTGTGGTCATCAAAATCCTTGGATTCTCCACCTCTCCCAGGCTTATCATACCTCCATCCTCATTCACCACCACACGGAAGGATACCAGATCCTTGCCATAGTTTTGCTCACAGGGAAGCTCTTTTACCAGATAAAAATCCAAGGGCAAGGCTCCCAGCCTGTCATCCGGCTCCTCCTCCCCAAACCAAATTCCGTCCGTGCCGGTGCTTCCGGCGTTGGTATTGCGGGTGTGGGGATTCACAGAAGATGCCGTAGATACCAGTCCATCCTCCCGGCTGACCAAAACATGTCTTTCATTGGCTGTAATGGCATAGATCTCAAAGGGAATTCCCCCCATGGGGCACCCACTTTCCCCGTCCACCTTGGTAAAGCTCAGATCCCCCCTGGAGGTTTTGGGTCTTTCCTGAACCTGGCAGACCGTCATTTCCCCCTCTTGGATGGTGACACTATGTACCTCTTCATCGGCAAGATAACCCTTGGGGGCCACCGTCTCCTTCAAATCATAAGTCCCCGGCAGGATCTTCTCCAGACTTGCCAGGCCATTGGCATCCGTAGTCAAGGTCCCAACCACCCTGTCACTTCCGGCCTTGCTAAGGCTATAGACAGCTCCCTCCAGACTATAGGCCTCGTTCCCATCGGTGAGGGAAGCATTGGAAGAAATTTTTTGCAATTGCAGAGTACCCGTTGGCTTTTCCACGGACTTGAACACAGCGCATTTCTGGGATTTATGATTATCTAAAACCTTGCAATATCCCTCATATCTGTCCTGATTGGCCACTGCCCATTCCATAGCGGCCTGGATAAAGCGGTTGGCAAAGGACAGGTCACCACTGTGAGATTCCAGTTCCCCCGCCGTGAAGGTGGCCACCTTGCCGCTGAACGCATGGTAATCGTATTTTTCCCGAATGGTCCATATGGCACATTGCTGCAGGAAATACAGGTCCGTTTTATTCTCATTCAATTCGTCGATATGGTCCTCCATATAGCGACAGGCCAGGGCACACTCCAGAATCTCCTCCTCTCCCAGATAGTTTGCCCCGTCATAGACCGTGGCGGCCACCGATTGGTCATAAGGCTCCTTGGCCTCCAGGCAGAAATAAGGCACCCCTTCCTTGCTTCCCATGACCCCCTCTTCCCAGGTTTCCAGCAGGGCCTGACCTTCGGTGGTATAGGCGCTGAGATTTTGTCTTTCTCCATATCCGAAAGCCGTCGTCAGACCCCACAGATCCAGGGTTTGGCCTATTGTCAATGCATCATAGGCATCTGCCGTATAGTAGGATCCTCCATATTGGCCCCACAGAAAAGGGATCTCCCCTCCAAAAGTCAGATGGGTCATCGCTGCCCATGCCAGCATTGCGATAAGGAAGGTCAACGCCTTCCAGCGTCCCACAGCAAAGTTCTTCATCTTCCTCCACATGGCTTACTCCTCCTTGCCTTCTTTCTTCATCCATTCCATCGCTTTTCCTTTTCTCTCCCTCCCAGGAAAAATCCCACAATCAGCAGGCAAACCGCCCCTGTTCCTGCTGCAATCTTGCCCTTGGCCGTCAGCAGCCAGGAGAAGAGATAACCCAGCCTGGGAATGGCTCCCAGCTCTTTCCCCAGATAGTTTTCCTCGGTTACCGATATTCCGTCGCTGACCTGGTTGGCATCTCCCTTGGTTTCCAGCCCCTGGTCGGTCACCCGGATCACCCGATGGAGGACCTTTTGTCCCAGAGAGGTGCGAAATGCCACCAGATCTCCCTCCTGAATCTTTTCATAGGCGATACGGTGATTAATGAAACAAAGACTTCCGGTAGGCAAAGCCGGCTCCATGGAACCGGACCTCACTACATAGGGCTTTATGCCCACCAGAAAGAGCAGCAGCAAAAGTACCGTACAGGCCAGAGAAAAGATGGCCAGAAATCCCGTCAAGGGAGCTATGATTTTCTTTCTCATCTTTTTTTCTTTTTCCCTTCTCTTCGTCTTCCTCGCCCTTTGACCAAGAGAAGCGGAAGACCCGCCCCTGCAAGGCCTGCCCCCAGAAGAAGGACAAAAATCCTTTCTGTTCTGCCATAGTCTCCGGTATCCACCTGGGGAACCCCGTAGGAACTCTCCGGATCCGCTGCAAAGACCCATTTCACCAGGGCCCTGGACAAGCTGTAGCTATTGTCCAGATCCGCCGGAACCTCCAGAGAAAAGTTCAGCTGCCGGCTTTCACCTGCAGGAATCGTGGTCAGAAGAAACTCCTCTCCCAGATCTTCCCCCCGAAGCTTTCCCCGATAGATTTCCTTCTTTTGATCGCCTGTAAGACCTATGGTCAGTCCAATTCGATCCAGAAGGGGGGAATCCTCCAGCTGCTGGGTATGAAAATATAGCTTCACCGGCTTAGAGGAATCATTTCTTAAGGTGGCAAGATCCGAGTAGGTATCTCCCGGAAGAAGAACCGGGAAATTCTCAAAAAAGTCTTTTCCCTGGGTAAAAAGCCTTTCTGTATTGCCCTCAAATGTCACCGAAAACTTCTGCTGCCCGGCCTTTTGAAAGGCAGACAGATCATAGGTTCCTTCCTTTTGGCACTCCAGGATCTCTACCTGTCCCCAGGGGGAATCCATAGCGAATCCCGGCCTGAAATTGGCACTTTGGATGGCGTCTGCCTGGATATGCAGCTGAAAGGTCTTGCCTGCCTCCGATTCCGGAAAATCCGCAGGAATCTCTAAGCCCTGAAAAAGATCTACCCTCTGTTGGGAGGAAAGAATCTGGGTATAATAGTAATAACCGTCCCCAGCCCTTTGCCAGCCCTCCTTCCAGCCATAGATTCCCTGCTCCAACTCCTTCGCAAGTTCCTCCTTCAGACCGGTAAAATCAAGCTTAGCCCGGACATAACAATCATTTCCGTGGTTGGTAATCCGGGGAATCTTGGAAATCTCCATGCCCGGCAGCACCACCGGAATCCCCTCCCAGGCCACCTCCTGTCCACTCTCCAGCTTATATTCCCGCAGATCAATATCCACAAGTCCCGTGGTCAGATGATTCGTGACCTCCGTCCTGCTTCTTGCCCACACGCCCCCACCTATGCAAAGAGCTGCCAGACAAGCTCCCGCAATGATCACTGCCCTGCGTCCCTTCTTCTCCTTCATACTTTCCTCCTGTGCAAAAATTTGCCATTGTCCTCAATGATATGCACGAATCAAGCCATTTCTACCTCTGATTCTACCTGCTGCTTAGGATTACTCCTCGATCTCCTATCTCCTTGTGACCTTCATCGACCTTTCAGCCGCCAATGATATCCGTTTTCGCATCTTCTCCTGTTTTGTCCGTGGAAGGTGCCTGATTGGCAATCACCTTCCATACCTCCGAGGGCAGGGTGGTATCATTGGCCCCAATGTCATTGGCCTGAATGCCATAGGCATTAATCTGTATCCTCTGGGTCGTTCCCTCCAGCTCCTGGTCCTCCACCACGTTGGCAATCGTGATGGAATCAAAGAGACTGGGGGTCACTGCATCCTTAGACAATACGGTACAAGCCTCCGCGCTTCCATAGACATAGCGGTGCAGGACAAGTCCTGCTGTCTCATCCTTGGTGCCGGTTCCCATCTCAGTCCATCCCGCATTGATCACATAAGATGCCAGCTCCGTGTCCGCTGCCTCCTTCTTGACACCCTCGTCGGTGACGGTAACCACCCTCTTATAAGGAACAGAGACCTCTACAAATACAAACTCATCATTCTCCCCGTCATTCTTCACCTGGGGATCCTTCTTCACCTCCTGGTTAGGGGTCAGATCCTCAGAATCCTCCGGATCCCAGTCCGGCTCCTGCAGGTCTAGGGAAATCTTCCCAATAGTAAAGGTATTGGTAGCTGTATCCGCATCCGTAAAATAGGACATAAGTCCTCCCATGGTGATAGCTCCCACCAGCGCTGCTGCGCATGCGATTGTTTTCGTACGTTTCTTCATTCGACTCTTCCTCCTGAACTTTCCTTGTCAGGGAGAAATGGCCTGATTCCTGCATATCATTCCACTGTTTTCTACCGACTTTTTGTCATTTGGAAGGCCTCTTGGGGATCCTGGGCTCCCTCTGCCTGAACGGATTCAAAATAAACATCCACAGTAGTCCCCTCCAGCTCCTGGGGAAGCTGGGCCTCCATATAAATGCCGGTAAAAAGGCAGGAGGTCTCCTCCCCCGGGGCAATGGGATTTTGAAAATAATAATATCCATCCTCCCCCAAGTCCCAATCCTCCCCCAGAATTCCCTCCTTTTGCTGGGTTTGATAATGAATATATTCCTCAGCCCGACTGTCTGACAGCAAGACCCTGGCTCTGACATAGCAGGAAACCGTCCCGGTATTACGAGCCCAAGGTTTCTTCACCGTCACCTGGCCCGGCACCGGCGGTTCGAATTCTTCCTCCGGCCTAATGGTATTCACCCCGATGCGAAACTGGTTCAGGGCAGTGTCACCATCTGCAAAATAAGCACTGACTCCCCCGATCAGCAAGGGTACTGCCGCCAGGCAGGGAAGCAACCATCTTTTCCTCATAAGAATCTCCTTTCTCCCTTTTCCGCAGCCTCCGCCCGGAGACTGCAAAACCAGGCACCCAGACCGGCTGCCGCTGCTATCCCCATAAGGCAAATGCAGATTCCCAGGGAATCACAGTCTTGATTGGATGCATAAAACCCTTGTCCCACTCTTGCGCCAAAAACAGGAAGGAATCTCCCTGGCAGGAATCCTCCGGCCGCAAAGACTGCGGCAGCACAAGAGATCGCCCTGATTTTGCCTCTCTTTCTTTTACCCATATGCAATTGTCCTTTTTTCGTGGTATTTTGCTGCGCATGCAGCAGTTGAATGGAAAAAAAATGAATGTCGAATGAACATAGAAGGATTCATTCGAAAGGAAGTCCCCCATGGCGGCCAGCGCTGTCTCCGCCACAAAGAAAAGCATACAAAAAAACAACAGAAACTCAACTTTTGGAATTATCGGCGAAATGCCGAAGGGATCAAACCCATGAAATGAACTTCCAGGCAAAAGACCTTCCGCCTGAGATCTCGTTTAGTATAACATAGAAATGCCTGACAGGCAAGTGTAGATTGACATAAAACTTTAAAAAAAATTGTAGAAAAATTCTGAAAAAAAGCCTTGACACCAAAGAGGATTTTTGGTAGAATTTCTTCTTGTAGCGAGCAAGTGTGCTGCTGTGGCTCAGGTGGTAGAGCGTCGCCTTGGTAAGGCGGAGGTCACGAGTTCAAGTCTCGTCAGCAGCTGAAAGCCTTCGATGATTCGAAGGCTTTTTTGCTGTCCCGGGAAGCCAGGAGAACTGCTGAAGATAAAAACAAAGGCTGTCGCCGGATCTCATCCGGCAACAGCCTTTGCTCTTAGGTTCTATGCCCTTCTTCTGCGAACCAGACAAACCAAAATGCCAGCCAGGAGCAAGCAGGCCCCCCACAGATAAAGATTTGTCTCATCCCCTGTGGCAGGATTATTGCTCACCTTTCCCGATGTGCTTCCCTTGCTCGTGGTCGTCCCCGTAGTTCCGCCAGTTCCCTTATTACCGGTATTTGTCTGGCCACCGGCAGTGCCTTTATCATCGGTATTGCCTTTATCATCGGTATTGCCTTTGTCCTCAGGGTCCTTCTTATCCCCGGAGTCATCCGGCTTCTTGGTCTTGGTATCTGTGATTACCAGCCTGCCATTGACCTTCTCCACCACATAGGTACCGTCGCCCTTGTCGATTACCTCCACCGGCTGTCCGTCTACCGTGGCCCGAATCTCATAAGTATAGTTATTATCCTTGGCGGTAAAGGTATAATCCTCTCCCGGATTCACAGAATCCTGTCCGGTGAAGTCTTCACTCAAATCAACCCGATAACCAGCCACCTGAAGGGTAACTGTGTCCTTCCTTATGAGGGTCGGTGGCATATCCCTGTCAGCTGCGGCCTCTGCATAATCTACCGAAGCCTCAGCAAGAGTCACACATGCATCCCCTACCGCCTGACCGGTAAAAGTCAGGACAATAGAATCCTCACCGCAGACCAGATCCGAGCCATAGCGCAAAAGGTGCAATACCCCTTCCCCCTCTGTGACCTGATCCTGGATGGTGGCATCCGTATTACTGCCCACATAGGCAAGCCTTTGAGCATCATAGTGAAGGGTTAGATCATAGACGCTGTAGTCTGTTCTTTCCTGGTGATCCACCACAAGGGTTACGTCCACATTCTCTCCCAGATATACCTTAGCATCATCCTTGAGCTCTACCTCGTATCCCTGGCTTTGAACTTCTGGATCCTGCGCCCAAGCAGGAACCGTCATTCCCAGCAGCAGGCCAAGAGCTAAAAGCATCGATATCCTCTTCTTCATATTCCTCTCCTCTATCCCGTTCCATGGACCGGTTCCTCGGTGCCATCTTCCAAAAGAAACTCTCTTGCAGGCCAAGCTGACTCTCCTGTCCGCCCAAAGCCTAAAAAATGGAAGCAAGGGGGCTCGAACCCCTGACCTTTCGCGTGTGAGGCGAACGCTCATCCCGGCTGAGCTATGCTTCCATATGTCTTAGTTTAACAC
>CAVLCU010000111.1:0-8967 GCA_963661545.1 Lachnospiraceae bacterium
ATACAGCCCTGTGCTGAAATAGCGGTCTCCCCGATCGGGTAAGAGGATTACAATATTGCCCTTTCCCACCCGGCCTGCCAGTTTTTTGGCAGCGGCCAGAGCGGCACCGGAGGAGGAGCCCGCCAGGATTCCCTCCCGGGCTGCCAATTCTCTGGCTCCCTGGAAGGCCTCCCCATCCTTGACCTTGATTACCTGGTCCACCAGCTTCCTATCCATCGTGTCCGGGATAAAATCGTTGCCGATCCCTTCGATCTGATAATCATGATGGTCTTCTCCGCCTCCCAGGAGGGACCCCTCAGGATCCGCTAAAACTCCTTGAATGACAGGATTTTGTTCTTTCAGATAGGCCAGCACTCCACTGTAGGTTCCACCGCTTCCGGCCCCCATGACCACATAATCAATCTTCCCCTGCATGTCCTGATAGATTTCCGGTCCTGTGGTCTCATAATGAGTCCGGGGATTGGCCGGATTCTTGAATTGCTGTAGGGAGATAGCCCCGGGAATCTGATTCCTGATCTCTTCCGCCTTGGCCGCTGCCCCCCGCATTCCCTCCTTTCTGGGCGTAGAAACGATCTCTGCTCCCAGAGCCCGCATCAGGATTTGTTTTTCCTGGGAGAATTTGTCCGGCACCACGAAGATCACCCGATATCCCCTTCCCAGGGCGGCAAAGGCGATTCCCAGGCCGGTATTACCGGCTGTGCCCTCCACAATGGTGCCACCTGGCTTCAAGAGTCCTCTTTTTTCCGCATCTGTCACCATATATTGCCCCACTCGATCCTTGACGCTGCCTGCGGGATTCATCAATTCCAGCTTGGCAAAGAGATCCGCCTCATATTCTTCACTGATTCTGCCCAATCGGACCAGGGGCGTATGACCGATGAGCTCCTGCATAGAATGATAATAACTCATGACTTTCACTCTTTCTGCTTTACCGATGCCCCAATGGCATGGTCCAGGTCTGCTATCAGATCCTCCACATCCTCTATTCCCACAGACAAACGGATCAATCCCTCCGTGATGCCCACCTCTTCCCGAAGCTTTCTGGGAATGGCGGCATGGGTCATGGAGGCCGGATGGCAAACCAGAGACTCTACCCCTCCCAGACTCTCTGCCAATGTAATCAGCTTCAGCTGACGAAAGAAGGCATGGATATCATGATCCTCCCCTAATTCGAAGGAAATCATGGCACCCCCATTTTTTGCCTGTTTGGCATTCGTGACATGACCCGGATGAGTTTCTAAACCCGGGTAATAAACCTTTTTCACCGACGGATGATTCAGCAGATAGGCCGCAATCTTCTCTGCATTGGCTACATGCCTGTCTAAGCGAACCCCCAGGGTCTTGATCCCGCGGATCAGGAGGAAGGAATCAAAGGGCTGCAATATTCCGCCGGTGGAATTTTGCAGGAAATAAAGGCGATCCGCCAGAGTCTGGTCCCTCACAGCCACAAGACCGGCCACCAGATCTGAATGTCCCCCCAGATACTTGGTGGCACTGTGGAGGACAATATCCGCTCCCAGCTCCAGGGGCCTTTGCAGGTAGGGGGTATAGAAGGTATTGTCCACAATAGTAAGCAGCTGATATTTCCCGGCAAGTTCTGCCATGGCCTGGATATCCGTAATTCCCAGCAGGGGATTGGTAGGAGTCTCAATATAGATGGCTCTGACCTGGGCGTCAATGGCCGCCTCCACCCGGGCGGGATCTGTCGTATCCACCATCTCATAGGAGAGTCCAAATTGTTGAAATACCTGATCCAATACCCGGAAGGTTCCCCCATATACATTGTCCGAAAGGAGGATTTTGTCCCCTGATCGAAAGAGAAGCAGAACGGCAGTAATAGCCGCAAGGCCTGAAGCAAAGGCCAGACCGTAATTGGCAGATTCCAGGTCTGCGATAAGAGCCTCCAGGGCCTTTCGAGTGGGATTGCCGGTGCGGGAATATTCAAAGCCCTTGTGATCTCCCGGTACGGTTTGAGCAAAGGTCGAGGTTTGATAGATGGGAACATTGACTGCCCCGGTCAGGGGATCGGTGCTGATACCGCCATGGATCAGACGCGTCCCCAATTCTTTCTTCGCATCCTCTTTCATACGTTTTCTCCTCTCGTGGATCATAGGGCCAGCCCCAGGATTCTTTGAATTGCCTGGGCATCCAGGGGCTGATAATGTCCCACAGGACCCCTTCTGGTGGCTCTTTGCGCCATGATTTCAAAATCCCCATCTCCGATTCCCAGTTCTGTCAACCTGGTTGTCAGACCCAGTTTTTCGAAGAAAACTTTCAGTTTCTGAGACAAAAGCAGGGCTCTTTCTCTTTGCGAATAATCGTAGGCATCCACCCCGTATACCCGACTGGCCAAAAGAGCCAGTCGCCAGGGCTTCTGATCCGCCATATATTTGGTCCAGGCTGTCAAAACCACAGCCATGCCCTCTCCATGGGTGATCTGATATTGGGCAGACAGTTCATGCTCGATCCGATGGGAGCCCCAATCTGCCCTTCTCCCCGCATCCAGGAAATTATTATGGGCTACGCTGGCCAGCCATTGCAATTCACCTCTGGCCTGGAGATTCTGCGGATTCTCCAGCAGTCGGTCTGCATTGACCAAAAGAGCCTTGATGGCACCTTCAATGAGATAATCTGTCGTGTCAGAATATTTTTCATCCGAAAAATACCGTTCCAGCAGATGGGCCAGGACATCCGCAATCCCCACAGAGGTTTGATAAGCAGGAATACCTGCGGTATAGCGGGGATTCATAATGACAAATCGGGGAATCAGCCGATCATCCTCGAAACCCAGTTTCCATTCCCCCTGGGAGAGGATAGCTGCATTGGAGGTTTCCGAGCCGCTGGAGGCCGTGGTGGCAATCGCCCCCACCGGCAATACCCTCCCAGGAGAGATCCCCTTTTCAAAGAAATCCCATACATCCCCCTCATAGGGGATTCCCAGAGCCACCGCCTTGGCCGTATCAATGGAACTTCCGCCCCCCACTGCCAATACAAAATCCACCTGATCCTTCTTTCCCTGGTCCACCAGCCTTCTGACCAAATCAATATCCGGATTGGGAACCACCTGACCATTTTCATGAAAGGCGATATTCAGCTCCTGCACGGCCTCTTCAATGAGAGAATAAATGCCAAGATCCTTGATAAAATCCCCACTATAGACCAGAAGCAGCGATCTGACCTCCTGCGCTTTCAAAAGCCTCTTTAATTGCCTCCCGCTCTCTTCTCCAAATACCACCCTGGCGGGATTATAATATTCAAAATCAATCATGATAGGTTCTCCTTAATGCAGGGGAACGACTGCTCCCCCATAATTCTCCTCAATAAATTCTGAGATTTCCTCGCCCTGCAGGACCTCTACCAGGGTCAGAAGAGCCGGATCCTCCGCCTTCTCCTGAGTCGTAGCAATAATATTTCCATAGGTTTTGGCTGCCAGGCCGTCATCCGCCTCTACTGCCAGGGCATCGCTGACCTTCAGTCCCCCCTCCAGGGCATAATTGCCATTGATCACAGCCAGATCCACATCCGGCAGAGCCTGAACCAGCTGCTCCGGCGCCAGCTCCTTGAAGCGGATATTCTTAGGATTATCCAGGATATCCTCTACGGTAGCATTGATCCCTGCTTCCTCATCCAAGGTCAGAAGTCCCTCCTGGGCCAGCAGAAGCAGGGCTCTTGCCTCATTGGTTACATTATTGGGCACTGCTACCGTAGCACCTTCCGGAAGCTTAGAAAGCTCCTGGGTCTCACCGGCATAAATGCCAAAGGGCTCATAGTGAATGGCACCAATCGAGACCAGATCCGTTCCATTTTCCTGATTATACTGTTCCAGATAGGGCAGGTGCTGAAAATAGTTGGCATCCAGACTTCCCTCTGTCACACCAATGTTGGGGGTAATGGAATCCTCAATCTGCTCAATCTCCAGATTGATGCCCTTCTCCGCCAGGATAGGCTTAGCTGCCTGAAGAATCTCCGAATGGGGGGTGATATTGGCTCCCACCTTGATGGTAATTGTTTCGCCTGTAGTTGAGGCTGCGGCCGCTGATGAACCGGCAGCCGCGGATGAAGCCGCAGCCGCAGAGTCGGATGGGGAAGAGCCGGTGCAGGCTGTCAATGCAGCAGTCAGAGTGAATAGGCTGATTGTGGTTAAAATATGTTTTTTCATTATATACCTCCATATTGTATCTTGTTTTTCTTCGTGGTGGAGGCGGCGCCAGCCGCCATAGGTGGGGTTACTTGCGGGTTTTTCTGGCCGCCAGATTGCCAGCCGCCTGGATCAGCATAACCATCAGAACCAGGATCGCAACGGTTGTCCACAGGACATTCGATTGATACCTGTAATAGCCGTATTGGAGGGCGATGGCTCCCAGCCCTCCTCCTCCGATGACTCCGGCCATGGCGGAATAACCCAGGATAGTCGCAATATTAATGGCTGCCCCCGACAGGAGGGAGGGGGTTGCCTCCGGCAAAAGGAAATGAAGAATCAGGTATAGAGGGGAGGCTCCCATAGCTTTTGCCGCTTCCAGAATGCCTGAGGGAACCTCGTTCAGAGATGCCTCTACCATCCGAGCCGCAATGGGTATGGTTCCCACCGTCAAAGGAACAATAGAAGCAGCGGTTCCGATGGAAGATCCTGTCAGGAAACGGGTGAGGGGAATCAACAAAACCAATAGAATCAGGAAGGGCAGGGACCGGCAGATATTCACCAGCA
The DNA here is from genome assembly GCA_963661545.1 of Lachnospiraceae bacterium. GTDB lineage: Bacteria > Bacillota > Clostridia > Lachnospirales > Lachnospiraceae > Scatomonas. The sequence goes on from CAVLCU010000111.1 coordinate 4,706, forward strand.
TGCCTACCACAAGATTCAAGGGCCTATTTTCCAGAATTCCCCCCTTGGCTGTGGCATAAAGCAGGATTCCCAGGGGTAATCCCAACAGATAGGTCAGAATCGAAGCGGCCACCGTCATCTCCAGGGTCTCCAGGATGCCGATTTTAATGCTTTCCATGATATAAGCGCTCATTCTCTCTCCACCTCCTGTAAGCTCAAACCGCTGGTTTGGAAGAAATCGATAATTGTCTCCTGATCTTCTCTCCTGTCCGGAAGTTCCAATACCATTTGCCCGTAACCGATGCCTCCCACACTCTTGGTATTGGCGGATAGAATATTGACCTTAAGCCCCGTCTGCTCCACCAGATCGGCAATAAAGGGGCGGCTGGCCGCCAAACCGTCAAACACGATGCGAATCACCCGATTGCTTTTCTTCGATGGATCAAAGGGATTGCCGGGAAATACCAGCTTTTTGGCAGCCAAAGAGGAAGGATTCTGAAAAATTTTCTTTACCTCTCCTACCTCTGCCAGTTCTCCCTGATCCAGGATGGCCACCCGGTGACAGATCTTTTCCACCACTGCCATTTCATGGGTAATCATTACAATGGTAAGCTTTCTCTGCTCATTGATTTCCTTGAGCAGCTGCAGGATCTCCTCTGTCATGGAAGGATCCAGGGCGCTGGTTGCCTCATCGCACAGTAAGACCTTGGGATCTGCTGCCAAGGCTCTGGCTATGGCCACCCTCTGCTGCTGACCGCCGGACAGGTGGGAGGGATAGGTCTTTTCCTTATCTTCCAAGCCTACGATCTTTAACATTTCCCTGGCCTTAGCCAGACCTTCTTTTTTCTTTTTTCCGGCAATTCGCAGAGGCTGCATGACATTATCCAGCACACTGCGCTGCTTCAGAAGATTAAAATGCTGAAAGATCATGGCAATGGATTGTCTTGTCCTTCGAAGCTCCCCGGGAGCCAGTTTTGCTAAATCCTGCCCGTAAAAGAAAACCCTTCCTGCGGAGGCCTCCTCCAGTCGGTTTAGGGTTCGGACCAGGGTAGATTTACCCGCCCCGCTCATGCCGATGATCCCGAAAATCTCTCCCTCCCGGATGTCCAGATTCATATCCTGCAAAGCTTGAAACTCTTTTCCTTCATTCCGGTAGACCTTAGATAAGTGCTCCAGTCTGAAAACCTCTGTCATCTGTCCTCTCCTCGCTGATCTGCATTCTCCCGCCGGCGGTTATACCCACCAGCCAGGCTTTGCACAAAAAAAGGAGCCTTTTCTTCCAAAAAGCTCCTGAGTAAAAGTATCTAAGAATCCCCCGTATCCGGTACATCCCTTTCGCACTGTTGACCCGGTCATGGACGAAGCGACGTATCAGCTGATTGGGAAGGGAAGTGTACACCTGTTAGCCGAACACCTCCGGGCTCCTTTCTTTACTCCGGAACCTGACATTCGACAACACATACCATCTTGAATCTTGTAAGTTACAATATGCAACATCTCTTGTGCCTCCTTTGTTTTGATGAGACAACTATAAACCCATTTCTCCCTTCTGTAAATTTCTTTCCTTTTATCACCCGTGATAAGGCAGATGGAAAGCCCCAGGGGCAGATTCTCAAAGCTCCCGATACTTCAGGAGCTCCTCCACATAAGCCTTCCCATAGCAAGAGAGCTGACTGCCCTTTCGCGTGATATAACCAATGGTAAGGGGATCCTCCTCCTCCAGCTTGACAGACACCAGACCGGGAAGCCTGGAATCTGCCTCTGAGAGCATGCCGGATCCTATGGAATAGCCCCCCAATTCTGCAATCAGCTCCATAGATGTAGCACGGTCATCGGATCGCACCAGCTTATCAAAGGAATAATCCGCCATGGCCTCCTCGGAGAGATAGAACTTGCTATCGTCACTTTGGTCAAAGGCCACGCAGGGATAGACTCCCATCTCCGCAATGGATACCTGATCCCGCCCGGCCAGGGGATGATCCTTCCACAGGTATACGTAAGTCTCTCTTCGCAGCAAGGGTTGAAAATCCAGCTGATAATCTCTAAGCAGTTTCCGGATCAAGCCCTCATTAGAAGCCGAAAAGGAAATGACTCCCACCTCACTTTGCAAATTGCCCACAGCCTCCAAAACCATCCTGGTTTTGGTTTCATGAATGGAGAAGATAAACTTTTCCGGATCCATGTCCCGTATGATCTGGGCAAAGGCTTTGATGGCAAAATTGTAATGCTGGGTGGAGACAGAAAAGCGTTCCTTATCTCCCTCCTTCGACAGATAGCGTTCCTCCAGAATCTCATACTGACTCACTGCCTTCTTGGCATAGGTAAGGAATTCCCTTCCGGCATCCGTCAGCGCAATTCCCTTATTGCTTCGCTCAAACAGCAAAATACCCAGCTCCTCCTCCAGCTCTCGAATGCTGAAAGACAAGGCGGGCTGGGAAATGTACAGCTTTTTCGCTGCCTCTCGCATGGAAGCAGCTCCCGCCACCTCCAGGACATATTTAATCTGCGTAATATTCACCGTTTTTTCTCCCTTGACTTTTATTCTTGTCCTATCGTCTTCGGGCGACACTTTGACCAGAAAAGGAGCAGGGATGCCTCCTGGCTGTCCACTGCTCCTTTTCTTCATCTATCCTTCAGAGATCCCAATGCCGGTTTTCACAGCATCCAAACCCATGGCTGCACGGATTGTGGCAATACCGCCTTCAGGCGGAACCGGATACTTAGAACTTACCTGCCTTGGCTGCCTCTTCTACCGCAACGGCAACAGCTACGGTCATACCCACCATGGGGTTGTTGCCTGCGCCGATCAGTCCCATCATCTCCACATGAGCCGGTACAGAAGAGGAACCGGCGAACTGAGCGTCACTATGCATACGACCCATCGTATCTGTCATACCATAGGAAGCAGGACCTGCAGCCATGTTATCGGGATGCAGGGTACGGCCGGTGCCGCCGCCGGAGGCTACGGAGAAATACTTCTTGCCAGCCAGGACACGCTCCTTCTTGTAGGTACCTGCTACCGGATGCTGGAATCTGGTGGGGTTGGTGGAGTTACCGGTGATGGATACGTCCACATTCTCCTTCCACATGATGGCAACGCCCTCCTGCACATCATTGGCACCATAGCAATTCACCTTGGCTCTGGGGCTGGAAGCATCCTTGGAATAACACTTGCGATATACTTCCTTGAGCTCGCCGGTATAGTAATCATATTCCGTCTCCACATAAGTAAAGCCGTTGATACGGGAAATAATCTGTGCCGCATCCTTGCCCAGTCCGTTCAGGATCACGCGCAGGGGCTTTTGACGAACCTTGTTGGCCTTTTCCGCGATACCGATGGCACCCTCTGCCGCTGCAAAGGACTCATGGCCTGCCAGGAAGGCGAAGCATTCCGTATCCTCCTCCAGCAGCATCTTGCCCAGGTTGCCATGACCCAGACCAACCTTTCTCTGATCCGCTACGGATCCGGGAATGCAGAAGGATTGCAAGCCCTCGCCGATGGCTGCAGCCGCATCGGAAGCCTTACGGCAGCCCTTCTTGATGGCAATAGCCGCACCTACGGTATAAGCCCATTTGGCATTCTCGAAGCAAATAGGCTGAATTCCCTCCACCATCTTATAGACATCCAGGCCCGCAGCCTTGGTGACCTCTGCTGCGCCTTCTATAGAGTCGATTCCGTATTCAGCCAGCTTTGCCAGAACCTGTTTTTCTCTTCTTTCATATGATTCAAATAAAGCCATCTTCTTTCGTCCTCCTCTATTATTCTTTCCTGGGGTCTACAATCTTCACAGCATCTGCCACACGGCCATACTGACCCTGGGCCTTCTCAAATGCCGTGTTGGCATCGTCTCCGGCCTTGATGAAATCCATCATCTTGCCAAAGTTTACGAATTTATAACCAATGATCTCATCATCCTCATCCAGAGCAATTCCGGTTACATAACCATCGGTCATCTCCAGATAGCGAGGTCCCTTTTTCAGTGTTCCGTACATGGTTCCCACCTGAGAGCGAAGTCCCTTGCCCAGATCCTCCAGTCCTGCGCCGATGGGCAGACCCTCCTCGGAAAAGGCACTCTGAGAACGTCCGTAAACGATCTGCAGGAAAAGCTCTCTCATGGCGGTATTGATGGCATCACATACCAGGTCGGTATTCAGAGCTTCCAGGACCGTCAAGCCCGGCAGAATCTCAGATGCCATAGCTGCTGAGTGGGTCATTCCGGAGCATCCGATGGTCTCCACCAGGGCCTCCTGGATAATACCGTCCTTCACATTCAGCGTCAGCT